>JAUWJP010000024.1 GCA_030607635.1 Candidatus Aminicenantota bacterium | reverse complement strand
TTTGATTAACAACCTCCCATTTTGTCATGTAGTTTTTTGTAGGGGCTTGATTTATCAAGCCCACATTTTTGTCATGTATATAATTATTTTACAGGTGTGGTTTATCAATCCTTGGCTGGTTTTGGGAGCTGAAGAGAAAGGGGTGGCGAGGGACGGAATCGAACCGCCGACGCAGAGATTTTCAGTCTCTCGCTCTACCGACTGAGCTACCTCGCCATTTATTTGGAGGCAATCTTTTTAATCGATTTTAAGTATAATTTTGCTCTAGTGTAAAGTCAATTATTAAGTTTTTTTCTCCTGTTCTGTTTCTGGTATCTGATAAATCAAGTTACTAAAGATATAAAAAGGTGGGCTTGATAAATCAAGCCCCTACGAAAGATAAATCTAGCCGCTACAAAAGATAAATCAAACTCCTGAAGATCTTATGGTCAAGAAGGATTTCGCTTTCTTTCAGTTTCATATTTTGTTAGAATACTTTCCAAATTTCAGGAGGTGAGGGGATTTAGATGAAAGAGCTCTTCAAAATAAAGAGCGAAGCTTAGAAACTTAAATGAAAATTGCAGCAGTGCTTCCCCATGTGGAAATTTTTGGAGGTATAAGACGATACCTTGAAATCGGAACCGAGTTCGCGAACAGAGGCTATTATTTTGTCCTTTTCCATCCTGATGGGAGTAAACCCGAATGGTTAGAGTTTAAAGGCATAACAAAGTCTTTTTCTTCTCTGGGCGAAGAAACTTTCGATATCGGGCTCTGCAGTGAATATTCGGTTTTGCCCTATTTTGAAAAATTAAACGCCAGAGCAAAAATATTTTATTTTTTACTGAAAGGACATAAGCAAGAAAAAGATACAATAAAGAAGAATTATTTTTTTCTTGGAAATTCTGAAGGCCTCTGTCGTCATCTTGAGAAAAAGTACAATATTTCTTGTTTCAGGGCTCCTGGCGGAGTGAACCCCCAATTCTTTTACCCGGCAAAAGAACGGGAAAGTGAAAGAAATGAGTTCACAGTACTCTGTTATGGACGTATTTACAAACAGAGAAAGGGTATTCAGCATGTCATTCGTGCCGTAGAAGGACTCTACAAGGAATATCCTCGCCTTAAACTTGTTTTTTTTGATAGTTTAGTGGGCGAAGATAGAAGAGACCCTCGCCCTATGATTAAATCCCCTGTCCCTCATGAATGTTACCTGAATTTACCTCAAAGCAAAATGGCGTGGCTCTATTCAAAGGCGGACATTTTTGTGAGTGCTGAGAGACGGGCGGGATGGTCGAATACTACAGCAGAAGCTATGGCCTGTCAGATTCCAGTTGTTTGCAGCAGAAGTGGAACTCGAGATTTTGCCTTTCACAACCAAACCGCATTAGTTGTTCCCTTTTCTCATCCTATTTTGTTGCGCTACCAAATCAAAAAATTCCTTAAAGATGAAGAGCTTCGTCTTCGAATCGCCCGCGCCGGATATGAGAAAATGCAGAAATTTTCCTGGTCAGCTTTGGCTGATCAATTGGAGAGAGTTCTTAAGGAACTTGTGAAATTGAATTAGGGAATTTGTTGTGATATTCTTTTAAACGGAGGAAACTGAATGAAAGAGAAAGAGCTAAAGGAGCTTCTTTTGAAAAAAGACGAAGTATTCAGAAAAGCCTATAAACAACACAAACAGCTTGAAAAGAAACTCGAAAAGTTAAAGCAGAAGGATTTCCTGACCGAAGTGGAAAATATGGAAGAAAAAGAGTTGAAGAAAAAGAAGCTTTTTCTTAAGGATAAGATGTATTACTTGATGATTGAATACAGAAAAGCCCATAAATAATTAAGCTATTGAAATAATGAGGGAGACAAAAAAGCCAAGGATTGCCTTGATCGGGTCAGATTCTATGCGCGGGAAAGAGATAAAAAATGTCTTGAGCCAGAAGAAGTTTCCTCTTAAGGATATAGATTTCTTCGACCCAGATGTGGAAGAAGAATACAGCAAGCTGACTCAATTTCGGGGAGAACCCAAAGTAGTCCATCATCTCGAGAAGGAGTCTCTCTCTGGCAGTGATTTGGTTTTTCTAGCGGCAGATAAAAAAGTGAATCAAGCATTTGGGACTCTTGCTAACAAACAAAAATTTAAGGCAATCGATTTGAGCGAGACATTTAACGCTGAAGAAAAAATTCCTGTCGTTGTGGCCGGAGTGAATGATGAGATTGTTTTGAAAAAAAGACCCGGCCTTATTGCCAATCCTCATCCTGTGACTGTTGTCCTTTCTCATCTCTTTCACGTTGTCCTCAAGGAATTTGGACTTTTGAAGGCCGTTTCTTTCGTCCTTCAGCCTGTTTCAGCGTATGAGGAATCCGGCATCAAAGAGCTGGCTGACCAGAGTTATGCTTTTCTGAGCAGCTCTTCTCTTTCAAAGAAAGTGTTCAAGGAGCAGATTGCCTTTAATTTTCTCTCCAATACTGAGAAGGCCGATAAAAATGGTTTTTCTTCTGTTGAAAAACAAATCACCTCAGAGATACGAAGAGTTCTTCATCCTCGTCGTTTTCTCCTCTCATTGTCCATCATTCAAGCCCCCGTGTTCCATAGCTATTCGCTTATGAGTTATTTAGAATTGAAGAGAAAAACCGATATCCAGGGCTTAAAAAGTATTTTTAGGAAACATTCCTTTTTTAAGCTTTTCCCTCCGACGCTTTCCAGTCCTGTTTCGGTGACAGGAGAAGATAAAATTTGTATTGGTCAGATAAAAAAAGAAGAGTCGTTTCCCAATAGCTTTTGGATCTGGACAGTAGTGGATAATTTAACTCGAGGTTCGGCTTTGAATGCGTTTGAGATTGCAGAGAAAATTTTCTCTGGGTCTCTGGTTTAAAGAATGAAAGAAATATTCCAGCTTTTCAAACTCACTCTTGGAGAGAAAAAGAGGCTTTCTCTTGCCTTTCTATTTAGCTCATTCGTTGCTTTTTTTACATACGTATTTGTCCATTTAGTCCAGCCTATCATAGATAAAATGTTCCTTCAGCGTGCCGGGCCGGCAGCTGGGGGAAAAGAAAGTCTTGTAGGTTTTGTTTTTAAGAAAGTCCGGGCTGCCGAGGAGCAATTCATTTGGCTTATTCCTTTGCTCCTGGTTATTGTTATCTTTGGTAAAGGATTGTTTACTTTTCTTTCCTCCTTTCTTATGAGGTCCATCGGATATAAAATCGGCAAAAAATTGAGAGATGATCTTTTTGGACATATCATCTACCAGTCTTCGGATTTTTTTGACTATAAATCCACGGGTGATTTGATGTCCCGTTTAACAAATGATGTTGATAGAATCCAGGGCGCAGTCGCAGGAAGCATGGGTGATCTAATCCGGGAAATGTTTATTCTTCTTGCCCTTCTTGTTTATATATTTATCACTGATTGGCGTTTGGCTCTGATATCTTTTGTCATAGCTCCGGTAGCTGTTATCCCCCTGGCACTCTTCAGTCGTCAACTCAAAAAAAAAGGGCTACTGAATCAGGAAAAGATGGCTCAAATCTACAATCTTCTCCATGAGGCTATTACAGGTAACAAGATCGTCAAAGCTTTCACCATGGAAAAGTTTGAAATAAAAAAGTTTTCTCAGGCCACGTTGAACTATTTCAAAACAAGCCTTAAACTGGCCTTGACAGGAAGTTTCACATCCCCCTTTATGGAATTTCTGGGTGGTGTCGTCGCTGCCTTCGTCCTTGTCCTGGGTGCGACGAAGATAGTCCAGGGACACATAAGCCCTGGCGAGTTTGTTTCCTTTGTCGTGGCAATTTTTTATTCTTATACACCCATCAAGCGTTTGAGTAGGGCCAACAACTCCATCCAGCAGGGAGTGGCCTGTTATGAAAGAATACAGGAGATTCTAAACAGCAAATTTCAAATTGTAGAACATCCCAAGGCTTACCACCTTCCTCCTGTTAAGGGAAGCGTAAAGTTCGAAAATGTCTCCTTTGGCTACAACGAGATGATGCCTGTGCTTCAAGAAGTCAGTTTTGAAGTCATGCCCAATGAAACCGTTGCCCTTGTTGGATTGAGCGGGGCGGGGAAGACGACCATCATCAATCTTCTTTCCCGTTTTTATGATTCTACTTCGGGAAAAATTACAATAGACGGTATTGATATCCGGGAAGTAAGTCTTTCCTCTATTCGATCCCAAATCGGGCTTGTTACCCAGGAGCTCATTCTCTTCAACGATACGGTACGAAATAATATTGCCTACGGTCTGGAGGATATTTCCCTGGACGAAATCAAGGAAGTAGCTAAAGCGGCCAAAGCCCACGATTTTATAATGAAGCTTCCTAAAGAGTATGAAACTATCACAGGAGAAAAGGGAACTCTGCTTTCCAGCGGGCAGAGACAGAGGTTGGCGATTGCCAGAGCTTTACTCAAAAACCCTCCTATTCTTATTCTTGATGAAGCCACATCGGCTTTAGATTCTGAATCAGAGAGATTAATCCAGATTGCTATGGACAACCTTATGAAGAACAGAACAATTTTTGTTATAGCCCACCGGTTGTCTACTGTAAGGCGTGTAGACAAAATTTTTGTACTTGACAAGGGTGGAATTACCGAGATTGGCACACATGAGGAGCTCTGCAGGAAAGACGGAGTTTATAAAAAATTGTATGATTTGCAATTTTTAAAAGAGGAGGAAGCGGTACTTTGATACAGAGTATGACGGGATTTGCAGAGAAGAAGTTTGATTCTAAGACTCTCTCGGCTAAGATCAGTATAAGAAGCTTAAACCATCGGTTCTTGGATTGGAGTTACCGGGGGGCTCAAATTGGCGAGGTAGAAAACAAGCTCAGAGCCATCTTTCAGAGGAAACTACACAGAGGACGGATTGAAGTTTTCTTTGAATTGAATTACCTGCACCCTTCTTTCTGGGAACTTCGCATCAATGAAGACTTGCTTCAGAAAATACTTTTTTCTCTCGAGAAGCTTTCTTCTCGGATGGGAAAAAAGTTGGATTTTTCAGTGGAAAATATGTTTAGTCTGCCTAATGTCGCAGAGTTCAAGAGAAAGAATTTCAGTGGGGAAGAAGCGGCTTTCCTGGAGAGTAGTTTTGAGAAAACATTGGATGATGTCGTGAGGATGAGGAAAAGAGAAGGACGGGAAATAGGGAAAGAGATTCGAAAGCATCTTCAGAATATAAAACAGGTTGTAAACCGGATCGAGAAACTAATCAAAAAACAACCTTTTTTCATCCGAGAGAGATTGAGGAAGCGTTTGAAAGAGTTGAAACACGAAGCTCCTCTTTCAGAAAAAAAGATTGCCGAGGAGGCTTCCTATTTTGCTCAGCGATACGATTTGACAGAAGAGATAGCGAGGTTGAAATCTCATTTGGATTATGTCCTTGACCTTCTTTCTCCAGGAAAAGAGGAACCTGCGGGTAAAAAGCTGGATTTTATCGCCCAGGAGATTTACCGGGAGGCTAACACTATAAATTCTAAATCCCAGGATATTGAAATAATCAGAGGGATTTTGACTATAAAAGGAGAGGTGGAAAGTATACGACAGCAGGTTCAGAACATAGAATAGAATTGAAAAAGTAGCCTGTCCCCTTTTTTAGGGAAGGAGAGATTTTATGCTTTTTGTCATTACTGGCCCGTCCGGATGCGGAAAGACCACTCTGGTTAGGCAAGTTATGGAAAATGTGAAAAATGTCCAGTTTTCAGTTTCCCATACAACCCGCAAAAAAAGAAACTCAGAGAAAGAAGGCCGGGATTATTATTTTGTGGCAAAGTCTGAATTTGAGCAGATGATTAAAGAGGAGAAACTGGCTGAATGGACTGTCATCCATGGGAATCATTACGGGACTTCCAAGAGAGAGATAGAAAAGAAAGGAACCAGGTGTTATCTTCTCCTGGACATAAATGTTCAAGGTGCCGAGCAGATAAAATCAAAATTAAAGAGAAGCGTATTCATCTTTATCCTGCCGCCTTTATTCGAGGAGCTTAAGGCGAGGCTTGAAGAGAGAGGCCAGGAAAGTCCAGATTCGATAAAGGAAAGGCTTGAGGTTGCCAGAAAAGATATCAGGTTTTATCCCGATTTTGATTATATCATCATTAATGCCAAGCTGAAAAAAGCTTCAAAAGAACTGGAAGCAATTATTTTAAGCACAAGATGTCGCCTCGACATTAAGAAAAAAGAAATTGTTCCCATTCTCCGTAGTTTCTCCGAAGATAGATAAGAGGTTAAGATGGCCAAAATTACATTAGGAGTATGTTCCTCTGTGAGCCTGTATAAAGCTTGTGAAATAATCCGTGGCTTCCAAAAAGAGAAGTTTCAGGTTCAAGTTATCCTGACAAAAAATGCTTCCCGTTTGATTTCTCCTCTGCTTTTTAGTGCTCTCTCTGGACAAAAAGCTCTTGTAGATCCATTTGATGAAGAATACTCGGACGAAATTCCCCATGTGGATCTGGCGAAGGAGACATCCCTTCTGCTCGTTGCCCCAGCCACAGCAAACATGATTGGAAAGTTTGCTTCCGGCGTAGCTGATGATTTTTTATCGACTTTCTATACTGCTTCCAATTGTCCTGTTCTTATCGCTCCTTCGATGAATGAGGCCATGTATCTTCATCGACAAACCCAGGAGAATATCCAGAAACTCAGGGCAATGGGGGTAAGGTTTGTCGAGCCAGAAAAGGGATATTTGGCCTGTAAAGATATAGGATGGGGGAGGTTAGCAGCTCCTGAGAAGATTGTTGAAGAAGGGCTGAGATTGATAAAGAAGAGCGAAAGCTTAAAGGGCAAAACGGTTTTAGTCACAGCCGGACCCACAAGGGAATTCCTGGATCCGGTCCGCTTTCTCACCAACCGCTCTTCGGGAAAAATGGGTTATGAGCTTGCTGAGGAAGCGCTCAGACGTGGGGCTGAAGTCATTCTTATTTCAGGGCCAACTCATATTTTTCCTCCACCAGAAGCAAAGTTAAAGAAAGTCCGGACAGCCCAGGAAATGGAGAAGGAGGTCGTGGCCCACTTCGGCCAAGCTGATGTCGTCATCATGGCAGCGGCCATCTCGGATTTCAGGTTTGCTGAGACGTCTTCCCAAAAAATAAAGAAAGAAAAATTAGAGAAGAAAATCGATGTCGTACCGACTGAGGATGTTTTACAAAAATTAAGCTCGAAGAAAGGAGCAAAAATTATCGTCGGCTTTGCTGCTGAGACAGAAGATGTTGTCAACAATGCACTCAAAAAAATGAAGAAGAAAAGTCTTGATTTGATAGTGGCCAATAATGTTTTAGATGAGGGGATAGGTTTTGAATCGGATTTTAATCAAGTAAGTCTTATTTTCCCTGACGGCAAAACGATTCATACGGAAAAAAAGAGCAAGCTAGAAATAAGCCAAATAATCTTGGATAGAGTAGAGGATATCGTTGGAGGATAAAGCTCGAAAACTCATCGATCGTCTTGAAGAGAAATTAGAATTTTTTTCCCAGCTTGGAGCCGAATTTGTTTCATCACCATCTTCTTCTAAGGATTCCCTTTATCTCTCCCTGAAAGAGAGGATCCTCAACTGTCAAAAATGCCCGCTTTCTCAAGGGCGGAAAAATGCAGTCCCCGGAGAGGGGAACCTTGGAACTGAGCTTATGTTCGTAGGCGAGGCGCCTGGCCGCGATGAAGACATTCAGGGGAGGCCCTTTGTGGGAAGAGCAGGACAGCTTTTGACTAAAATAATCCATGCAATGAAGTTTAAAAGAGAAGAAGTTTATATAACGAATATTGTCAAGTGCAGACCTCCTGAAAATAGAAACCCTCACAAGGAAGAAATTGAAATGTGCCAGGATTATCTTCGGGAACAGCTAGAAATGATAAAGCCCGAGGTTATCGTGACTTTGGGGAAAGTGGCCGCGGACCATTTTATCCAGAGCAAACTGGGAATGACAGCTTTAAGAGGGAGTTTCTATGAATTTAATAATATAAAGGTGATGCCAACCTTTCATCCTTCTTATCTTATAAGAAACGAAGGCAATAAAGAGATCAAGAAAATGGTCTGGGAAGACATGAAGAAAGTAATGGCCTTCCTGGGCAAGAAATGACCTTGTATGCAGAAGTTATCCTTTCCCTTCCCTTAGACCAGTCTTTTTCCTACATTGTTCCTGAATCCTACCAGGAAATTGCTAAAATCGGCTCAAGAGTGCTTGTCCCGCTCGGCCAGAGGATGCTGACAGGATTTATCGTAAAGCTCAAAAAAAGAAGGATTTCCCCGGAATTTGAGCTCAAAGAAATTGCGGAAGTATTGGATGAAGAGCCAATTTTTTCCCCGTCTTTCCTCTCCTTTACCCGGAAGCTATGCGATTATTATTACTCGTCCTGGGGAGAGCTTCTTCAGGCTTCCCTCCCGCCATCATTTATACTTAAAAGCAAAACAAGGATCGCTCTCTCTGATAAGGGAAGAGCTGCGCTCAAGGATGAGGATCTCTCCAGGGAAGAAAGGGATCTTTTAGGCTTTATCCAGAAAAGAAGCTACAGTGTTCTCTTCCTCAAAAGGAAATTCAAGGTCAAAAATCTTTCCCATTTTCTTTTCCGGCTGGAAAAGAAAGGTTTAATCCTTGTCCAGAAGGAAATAAAGAAGGCAAGAAAAAAAACAACTTCAGCTGTTTCCATGAGCCAGACTCAGCTTGAAATAGATTTTTCGTTGGATGCACAGTCTCAAGGGGTAGCAGATCAAATCGCTCGTAAAATGGAGAAAAAAGTTTTTTCACCTTTTTTCCTTTACGGTCCCCCGGAGAAGAGAGAGGCTGTGTACTCTCGTTTGATTAAAGAGATTCTGGCAAGCGGAAGCAGAGTTTTGTTTTTGGTTCCGGAAATTGCCCTGACTCAAACCCTGATGGAAAGGTTTGAGAAAAGGCTGGGAGAAAAGGTTGCTCTTCTTCACAGTCAGTTATCAGATAGAAAGAGGGAGCTCGAGTGGCGAAAGATAAAAGAGGGAGAAGTGGATGTGGTTGTTGGCCCTCGTTCAGCTCTTTTTTCTCCCCTTGATCATCTGGGTTTGATTATTGTCGATGAGGAGGATGATGACTCATACTATCAGCTGGAGAGCCCTTCCTATGATGCCCGTAAGGGCGCCTGGTTGAGAGCAAAGCATGAAGGAGCGGCGATTGTCTATGGTTCAGCCCTTCCCTCTGTTGAGGCATTTTACAGGGCCAGAAAGGGAAAGTATCTTTTTTGTTTAGATGGTGAGGCAAGAAAGACGAAGGTCGAAATTGTTGATGACAGGCTGGAACGAGGGCTGATTTCATCTAAGCTCAAAGAAAGAATATCCGAAAGACTGAAGAAAGAAGAGCAAATTTTAGTTTTCTTTAACCGAAGAGGATATGCTTCTTATCTCTTCTGTTCAAGATGCAATTACATCTCCCGCTGCATTCATTGTGATATTGCTTTGACCTATCACAAGAGAGAAGGGAGATTGGTTTGCCGCTACTGCAATTATTCTCTTGCGAAAATGGATCGTTGTCCCGACTGTGGAAGCAGGATGATCAGAGAAAGAGGTACAGGCATCGAAGCAGTTGAGGAAGAATTAAAAACGATTTTCCCTCAGGGCAGGATAGCGCTTTTTGCGACAGATTTGAACAAGAGAGAGCAGGGGAGAATCCTTCGGAACTTCTGGAGCGGGAAAATTGATATTCTGGTTGGAACGCAGCTCTTAGCTCATCAGGTAGAATTACCCCCGGTATCTTTGGTTGCCATTCTTTTCCCAGAAACAATTCTTACCCTGTCAGATTACAGAGCCAGTCAAAAAACTTTTCAAACATTAAGCCGGATGATGAGGTTTCTTGAGAGCGATAATAAAGCGGAGGTTATTATCCAGACAGCCCTCCCTCATCATTTCAGTATATGTCAGGCTGCTTTGGCTGATTATTTTTCTTTCTATAAGGAAGAGTTGAGGCTCCGCCGGCTCATGAATTATCCGCCCTTTTCACGTATGGCTGAAATTTTGTTACAGGGTGAGAATTTAAGGATCGTGGCCAGGAAATCAAGGGAATTTTCAACCAAGGTGAAAAGCTTCGAGGGAAATGTAGAAATCTTGGGTCCTGCCTTGGCTTCGGTTTCTAGGGTGAGGGGGATAAGCAGAGTTCAGGTTATCTTAAAGGCCCGCAGAAAGAAAGAATTGGACAAAGTTTTGAGAGAGTCACTAAAGACAATCAAATTGAGAAAGTCGGTTTGGGTTTACGAATGAAATGATAAAAAAAAGAAAGAAAAGGGGGCAGGTTACTTTTTCTGTGGGGAGAATATTTTTAGAGGTCGGCCCAGTCGGCAAAGTATACGGTAATATAGCCTGTAGCTTCAACCACGTTGCCATCCAAGTCATGACCAATAAATCTTATTTCGGCTACTGCCCAATAGACGTTCAAAGTGCCTTCTAAAAGGCTCAAAGGAGGCACAGCCTTGGCTTCTGCTCGCACTGCCACAATTTCGACATCCACAGAAGCGTCAACTTCACAAACAACTGCGAGCCTGCCTTCTAATGCAACTGGGACAGGGGCTCCTTCAGGGCTAGTGTAAGTGACCGTATAGCGGTCAATCATTACACTGGTTTTGTAGGATGTTCCAGGCAGAATGGGCTCCGGTTTCTTAAGCTTCACCTCCAGTGTAACCACAAGCGGGTCTGTCAGGTAGCCTCCACCTGTTTGAACATCTGATACAAGATAATCTGCATCATCCCCGCCTAAACCCGCCCCTTGTATTTTCGTGACTGTAAGAATAACGCTGGACTTGTCGTCCGTGCCCACTGTGTTGCTGCAAGAAAGAAGAAAGAAAAAAACGCAAAGGATTGCCGTAATTTTTAGGGAATTTTTTGTTCTTTTCATTTTGTACATCCTGTTATTTTATTATTCGAGGAGTGATAAAAATGATCAGCTCTCGCTTCTGCCTTGTTCGAGCGAAATTCTTGAAAAGGCCTCCCAGTATGGGAATCTTATGGAGCAGGGGAACTTTTTCTCGAGTAATAGAATCTTCAGTCCTGTAAATTCCTCCGATAACGGTTGTCCCTCCATCAATAACCATGACCGTGGTTGTTGCGCTTTGAGTAGTTATAGGAGGAATTCCGTTGACCAGGTTGGCGAAGTCGGCAGCGTTGTTCCTTATTTCAATATCCATGATAATTGTTCCTTCAGCCGTAATCTGAGGAGTGGCTCTAAGCTCTAATGCTGCGTTAACGAATCTTGTGGTTGTGGTAAAGTTAGCCACAGTCTGGACAGGAATCTGCCTTCCCTGGATAATTTCTGCCTGCTGGTTGTTCTGAGTGGTTACTGTGGGGCTGGAGATTATTTGGCCCTGGCCTGAAGTTTCAAGAGCAGAAATAGCCATATCCAGTCTGAAGGTATCCATTACACTGCCAAAAGATAGACCGATTGCGGTATTGAATGCAGGGGCAGGGAGGTTTATAGCATAACCGCCCAGAGGCCCTCCGATTCCTTTGGTGGTGAGTCCTTGAGGGATTAGAGCCCCGTCAGCTGTTATATCGCTCGGGAATTTTAGAGATGTCTGGTTGCCATGAAGAGGATCCATTATACCGCGAAATCCCCATTGGATACCGAGGTTGCGGACAAAGGTGGAAGTGGCCTCCACAATCCGAGCCTCGATAGAGACTTGTGGCGTTGGGGTATCAAACACAATGATGAGTTTTTCCAACGTATCGATCCTGTCTACCACATCAGAAATGATCAAGGTGTTTGTCCGCTCATCAACAATGATTTCTCCCCTTTGGGAAATTTTGGTCCTCAGAAGACTTTCAACATCTGCAGCTCTTGCGTAGGAGAGGTCAAACACTTTAACCAGGATAGGACCGGCTAATTCTTTGCTTTCTTCCAGCTTCCTCTGCTCTTCGTCTTCTCGAGTGAGAACTGCCAT
>JAUWJP010000277.1 GCA_030607635.1 Candidatus Aminicenantota bacterium | reverse complement strand
GCACAATGTACGATAATATCCAAATTCTCTTGCAATTTAATTTTATTTACTTCGTTTAAATCGCTGTAGATCAGTTTAACATCTAGTCCTTCTTAGAAATGCAGATCAGATGTATTTCTTACAAGTCCGTAAACGTGGCAATTATTATTCAAAAAATACCTGCATAGGTTCGACCCTATAAATCCGTTCACCCCTGTAATAAATATAGTCTTCATGTCAATGCTTCCAAGGTCTTCTCGAAAACAGAATAGGCTTCTAGTCCATAGAGACAAAAGATTATTTCTTGAGGATAGTCATGTTTTTCCATGAACTCTATTGCTGCCTTGAGCATGATTTCGCTGCATTTTTCGATGGGAAAGCCGAATATACCCGTGCTGATTGCAGGAAAAGCAATGTCTTTTATTTTCCTCTCTTCTGCTATTTTGAGGCTGTTCAGGGTTGCATTATGAAGTTTCTCTTCTTCTGCCCCTTCTCCTGAGACAGGGCCGGCAGCATGGATGACGTATTTAGCCTTGAGGTTGCCTGCATTTGTTAGCGCTGCCTCACCGACCTGGATTGGTCCGATTTTGGAGCATTCTTCCTGGATAGAAGGGCCGCCGTAGCTCCTGATGGCTCCTGCAACCCCGCCTCCAAGAACTAAAGATTTGTTGGCAGCATTGACCAAAGCTTCAACGTCGAGGAGGACAATATTCCCCTCAACAAGCTTTAATTTTCTCTTATTTACAGTCAATTCTTTCATAGCGCCCCTGCAAGGCCCGCAATGACATGCAATCACGCAACTTTGGGACAAAGCCTAATATTCACTTCAGTTCCTTCTCGATGATTTCTCTCAGCTCATCCCCGAGTTTCACAGCTTTTTTCTTCAAGGATGCGGCTTGTTTTTTTATTTTTGACTTGAATTCGTTATCCTGGAGGTTTGGCAGGTTTATCTTGATGTTATAGTAGCCGCCTTCAGCTGCAGCCTGGGCTGTGAGTCCTGCCACTCCGGCGTCGCTCAAGGAATTTTTGTTTCCTTTCAGAGCAATCTCCCTTGCCAGATCTAAAGCCTTGATACTTTTCTCAAGCACTCCAAAAGGAACAAGAGTAGCTTCTTTTAGTGCTTTTTCAACTGCCTGATCTCTTTCTTGTTTCTGCTCTTCTGTTTTCTTCGGGAACCTGTAGGCTTCCATGAGTTTATTAAAGGCTATGGTATCCAAATCAACGGCTCTCAGGAATTCATCCTTCAAAGATTGAGCCTTCACAGCTATTTCTTTTACATCTTTCTGGACATTTTTGTATTCTTTTTTGCCGACTGTCAGATTGGAAACCATAGAGGAGAGTGAAGCGGATAAAGCTCCGCATAAGGCTGCTGTACTTCCTCCTCCAGGAGCAGGAGAATCTACGGAGAGCTCGTTGGCAAATTCCCGTAGATTATAGTCAAGAAGAGAGCTTTCAACTTCCTTGAACTGGTATTCAATGATCTTCTTTTGAGGATCGAAGGGCGCTACATCGTCTAAGCCGAGGGAGGAAACAGCTATCTTTATCAGGTCTTCCTGGGGCACTCCAGGGCTTTTTCCTTGTTTGGAAAGATAGTGCTTCCCGGCCATGAGAAGAGCTTCCTTGGGTATTAAGCCCACTAATTCACTTCCCGTAACCCTTAATCCTATTTTCTCTGCTTCTTTTATGGTTTCATCGAAAACAACGTGAGGTGGAGTTATCTTGTAGTTGATAAAGTTAATCGAAATTTGAGCAATTTCATAATCTTCTATGTACCATCCAACTGCTTTAACAGCTTTAAATTTACCCAGAATCTTGATGGCTTTTCCCTCAGCATCTCTCACTATATTTCCGTCCCTATCTCTTTTTGCCCTTCCTTTCTCTCTTAGGTTGAGTGCAATATCATGAGCAAGGCGTCTGTCTCGGGTGTTTAAATTTATGTTGTAGGCGATTAAAAATTCCCTTGCTCCGATCACCGTAGCCCCTGCTTTTGGATTAAAAACAGGTTTGCCGTAATCAGGAGCCCATTCAGGATCTTTCAATTTCTCAGGCAAGCCTTCGTATTCGCCTGTCCTGATATTGGCCAGATTCTTTCTTTCTGGCTTCTGGGCAGCTTCTTCATACAGATAGACAGGGATTCCGAGTTCTTTGGCGACTCTTTCTCCCAACTCCTGGGCAAGTTGGATGCAGTCTTCCATGGTTACACCTGAAACAGGCACAAAAGGGCAGACATCGGTGGCTCCGATGCGGCCGTGGGCTCCTTTATGCTTGCTCATATCTAAGACTTCAGCTGCTTTTTTTATCGCTTTAAACGCTGCCTCTTTTACTCCTTCGGGAGAGCCTATAAAGGTGACGACTGTCCGGTTGGTTGATTCGCCGGGATCAACATCAAGGAGATTCACTTGAGGAGTGGATTCAATCTCTTTAGTGATGGCGCTTATTTTTTCCCTGTTTCTCCCTTCGCTGAAATTGGGGACACATTCAACAAGTTTCATTCGCCTTCTCCTTTTTTGATTGTGTACTGTAAAATTCCTTTGTTATCGTACACGAACACCTCTTCAAATTGTTGGATGTGATCGATGATTATGTTTTTGTCTCCTACTATGATGACCACAGGAGTAAGAAGCGGATATTTTCTGGCTGTTTCAAAAACTCTCTCTGAACTGACGAGCATAATGTTTTCGTAGTATTTGCTCCAGTGTTCCTCTCCCAGATCTAAAGCTTTGATTTCAGAGACTCTGGAAGAGAGCTTATCAAAGGTTTGGATTTGAAGGGGAAAATTTCCGATTAAATAGGATTTGGCCTGTTCAATCTCGGAACTTGGTATTTTCTCCTTGATGATCTTATCGATTTCCTGCAGAATTTCCATTATAGAAGAGTAAGTAACTTCCGGCCTCACCTTGGCCTTAACAAAAAAGACGCTGCAGTTTTTAAAAAAATCCAATTCACTGAAGGCGTAGTAAGCGTATCCTTTTGATTCCCTGAGATTCATGAGGAGGCGACTGG
>JAUWJP010000195.1 GCA_030607635.1 Candidatus Aminicenantota bacterium | reverse complement strand
ATTCAACCACTATGCTTTCCCCTTCTTACAAATTCAATTTTTCTGCATCCTCAGGAGAAATCATCATCCCACAGGAATCTCTGATAGCGATCAGCCCTCTACTCTCATGACTCTCTGCAAGACGCCACTAAGATACCAAACTGTAATGCAGGAACATGAGAAAAGGGTATTCATTGCTTTTCTTATAATGTGAATCACTGTATTTTAAAGGGATAAATGATCTTTCTTTCTTCGTCTCTTCTTGAGTAAAGATTTTCTGGCCTTTTTCCAGTTCGGCGTAGGAAATATTCGAAAAACTGGGAACAATCTTAATCATCTCTTTTGTGATATCTGATGGATTTTTAAAGTGAAAACCTTTATTCCCCATCCTGCGCGCTAATTGAGAGATTATCCACCAATCTGGCTTTGCTTCTCCGAGAGGATCGATAACTTTATTGAATTTTTGAAGCCTACCTTCTCCATTAATGAACGTTCCTTCAGTCTCGGCAAAAGTTGAGGCGGGCAAAACTGCATCAGCAAGCTCAAAATTCTCGTTTACGAAGCTATCCTGAATAACCAAGAGCTCAAGATTAGCTTTCTTTAGATAAGGCGCCGGACCTGCCAGATAGAGGGCTTTTAGTTCCCCGGATGAAGCCGCCTGGAAGATTTGATTTAAATTTAGCCCTTTATCTGAAGAATTCCGCCCTATCTCGAACACACCTCTCAGGTTATTCTCCAATCCGAGGGGAAAGAGCTGAGCCTGGGCTTGAAGGGCCAAATTCCAGAGCGCGGCCACATTCTGACTTCCCCAGGGATGTTGAGTCAGTCCCATGCCGAAAAGAAACGCGGCATTCTCTGTTTCTAGAAGAAGCTCAGATGCTTCTTTCAATTCTTCTCGAGTTATGCCCGTCATCTCAACGACCTTGGATAAATCAAGTTCGTCAAGCGAATCTTTAAAAGAGTCAAATCCTTCAATTTGGGGATTGTCCGCTTCCTGTTCATTATGAAAAAAGAGCTTAGATAGAAAACTGAGCAAATAGAACTCAGTCCCCGGTTTTATCTGAAGCCATAGCGCTGAGTAGCGATTCAGAGAAAGTTCAGCGGGACTGGCAACTATAAGCTTTGCACCCCCTTTAACAGCCTTTAACACCTCAAGCCAGATAATGGGGTGAGATTTAGAGATATCCTCGCCGATAAGAAATAAAGTCTTCGCTCTCGAAATATCTTTAATTTCAAAATTTAAACCTAACTCGAGGCCGTTTTCTTGAGCCATTTCATCGAAAACGGCTAAAGGAGAAAAACGATAAGAACTGTCCATGTTTACTGTTTTTAATTCTTCGCTTGCAAACTTATGGAGGAGAAAATATTCTTCGCAAGACACCTGGGGAGAAGCAATCAGAGCAATCTTTTTTTCCTTGAATTTTTTGAGTCTTTGAGCAACAAAATCGAGAGCTTCTTCCCAACTCGCTTCTTCAAGTTTTTCATTCACTCTAACGAGCGGCTTGAGAATCCTGCGCGGGCTGTGGACAACGTCCTTTATCAGGAATCGTCCTTTAATACATGCCTGCCCTTCGTTCACTGCACCCTCGTCTGAGGGCTTGGAGCTTAATATCCTCTTCCTCTTAAGATCTATTTTTAGCTCACATCCCATACTGCAGAGAGGACAGATCGTCTTTGCTCTCTCATCCGGCAAGTATTCATACCTTATACCTCTCTCAGCTAAAGATCCTGTGGGACAAACATCCACGCAGGCTCCACAAAACTGACAGCCTGACTCAAAAAGAGGAAGATCAAGCACAGTTCCCACCAAAGCCTGAGAGCCTCTGTAGACAAAGGAAACCGCCGATGCCCCCCTCAGCTCCTGGCAAACTCTTACACATCTTCCGCAGAGAATGCACAGGTTGTAGTCTCGATCAAAGAAAGGGTCGCTTTTTTTTACTTCTAAATTTCGATAAACAGATGGGAATCTGACCTTATCTATCTTTAAAGTTTCAACTACATCCTGAAGCTCGCAGCGTTCATTATTAGAACAAAGGACACAGCCAGTGACTTCCCCCACTTTACGAATAGTTGATTTATATTCATCACAATTCTCTTTTTCGCTGCAAATAAGGCAAGCATTCGGATGTTCAGAGAGAATGAGCTCCAGAATTTCTCTTCTTAATTTTTGGAGTTGGGGAGTTTTCGTCTTTATCTCCATCCCGTCTTCAATGTAAGTACTGCAGGAAGGAGGACAGCCTTTCCTTTCTTTAATCTCCACGATGCAAAGCCGGCAGCCGCCGAAGGGAGTTAACTGAGGATGATCACAAAGAGAAGGAATAAAAATGCCTTTTTCTCGAGCAACTTCTAAGATCGTTCTTTTTCCCTCAACTTCAATCTTTTTTCCGTCTATAGTAACTTTCATTTTTTGACTCTTTGTTTGGAGGCTTTCCTGAGAATTCCATCTCTCTTCTTTCCTGTATATTTGGAAACAGCACTGACTTTTGGAGGGCAGACATCAAAGCAAGCGCCGCACTTAATACACAATTCCTGATCAATCACATGGACTTTTTTCCTCTCGCCGCTTATGGCATCGACTGGACAATTCTTCAAACACAAAAGACATCCTACACACTTTCCCGGCTCGACATAATAAGCGATTAAATTTTTGCAGACTAGGGCAGGACAGCTCTTCTCCACAATGTGGGCTTTATATTCATCACGAAAATAACGGATGGTTGTCAACACTGGATTAGGCGCTGTCTGCCCCAAACCACAAAGAGAGCCTGCCCTTACTGTCTGAGCCAACTCTTCAAGCTTCTCTACATCCCCTTCCTCTCCAGCGCCCTGAGTAATACGCGTTAAAATTTCTACCATCTGCCTGGTTCCAACTCGGCAAGGAACGCACTTGCCGCAGGATTCTTCTTGGGTAAAATTTAGGAAATAACGAGCAACATCTACCATGCAGGTGCCTTCGTCCATAACAATCATACCGCCAGAACCCATGATTGACCCAGCTTTGGTCAAAGTCTCGTAGTCAACAGGTAAATCGAGCATCTCGGCGGGGAGACACCCTCCAGAAGGACCGCCTGTTTGGACAGCTTTGAATTTTTTATTATTTATAATACCGCCGCCGATATCATGGATAATCTCTTTGAGAGTAATTCCCATAGGCACTTCCACTAAACCCGTATTGTTTATCTTACCTACCAGAGAGAATATTTTTGTTCCTTTGCTCGTCCTTGTACCTACCTCTGAGTATCTATCTGCTCCTTTATTTATTATCACAGGCACATTAGCCCAAGTTTCTACGTTATTGATATTTGTAGGCTTTCCCCACAATCCCTCTTGAGCAGGAAAAGGAGGTCTCTGTCTGGGGAAAGCGCGCCTCCCCTCAATAGAAGCCATCAAAGATGTCTCCTCTCCAGAAACAAAAGCTCCTGCTCCTTGAATCATATGAATATCAAATTGGAATTCAGACCCGAGAATAGATTTTCCCAAAAATCCAAATTTTTTGGCCTGTTCTAGAGCTATCCTTACATGCTTGACAGCTAGCGGATATTCCATCCGGACATAGATAAAGCCTTCTGAAGCGCCGATGGCATAAGCTCCGATGATCATCCCTTCTATTACGCTATGGGGATTTCCCTCTAACAGACTTCGATCCATGTAGGCTCCCGGGTCTCCTTCGTCGGCATTGCAGATGATATATCTTGTATCAGAGTCAAACTCGCGGCAAATTTCCCATTTTTTCCCTGTAGGAAAGCCTGCTCCTCCTCTTCCTCTCAGGCCAGAAGCTTTAATCTCAGCGATGACTTCCTCTGAAGTCATATTAAACAGGACATTAGCCAGAGCCTGATATCCATCTAAAGCTAAATAATCTTCGATATTTGTGGGATCGACTTTGAGATTGTTCTCAGTAAGCACCCTCATCTGTTTTTTATAAAAAGGAATTTCTTTTTGTTGGCTAAATTTCTTACCCGTCCTTGAATCTTCATAAATGAACGAGGGTATTATCTTATCCTTTAGAATAGTCTCCTCTACAACTTTTTGTATATTTTTGGACT
>JAUWJP010000157.1 GCA_030607635.1 Candidatus Aminicenantota bacterium | reverse complement strand
CTGTCACTCCAAATCCTACCGCGGGTCACCGGTATACGTGGGATAAGCCCCTCGCTTTGGGGGGGGGGATTTGGCACCCCGGTGGGGCCTGCTCTTTGAGATTTCAAAATTCGACTACCCACGACGGGTGAACCGATGTTACCGAGGGAGGTATAAAAAAAGAATCAAAACTCACCCTAATTTCACCTCTTAAGGCGATTTACATGTTTTCCTTTATGAATTATTCTCAACTTTAAGATTTTTAATAGAGGTTACATTGGCCACTCAAAAAGAAAATCACGCCGCGCCTGAATCAAAAATAAAGTCGAGCTTCAAGTCCATCTTTTATAATGCGGCGAATATCGCCGTTCAGGGATTCAACATAAAGGGCGAGGTAGTTTATTGGAACAGTTTCTCAGAAAAATTATTTGGATTCACCGAGAAAGAAGTAAAAGGCAAAACTCTTAAAGGCTTCTTCACCTCAGAGTCTGATAGAAATGAATTTAAAAAATATCTAAAAAACGCCATTCGCCAAAATAAGCCATCCCCCAAGAAGGAATGGACAATAACCACAAAAAAAGGAGAGGTTCTGCATGTTTTATGCCACATCTTTCCCGCAGTTCTCACTGCTCTGCCTGGAGAAGAATCCATAGCAATAGCCATGAATATCGACATGACAGACAGTAAGAATGCCAAAGAAAAAACAAAAGAAATGCTCCGCCAGATGGAGAGATTCTCAAAAATATCTGCAGATATATTATCCATCAAAAACGAAGAGGAGCTTTTCGATCACGTATCTCAAGCTGTCGTCGATATCTCAGATTTCGGAAGAGTGCTCATATCCTATTTCACGGATACCCCTCCCTACCGGGAAATTATCGGGCACAAAGGAATTAATAAAGCCGATTTAGAGAGATTAAAGAAAGCAAAGATGCCCAGGGAAAAATACCTGAAATACTTTGAAAAATCCGTAAAAATCGGAAGCCAGTCCTGCTACATCCCGTACTCCTCAAAGGACATACTGGATAAGGATGCGGTCGTACCCGGAGAAAAAACATACCCAAAAAAAGAAGGCCGATGGAACAGAGAAGATAATCTCCTTGTAGCCATGAAAGATACCAGGGGCCAGATAATTGGAATTATCTCTGTCAATGACTCCAAAAACGGCTTGATTCCGACCGAAGAGACGGTAAGGCCTTTGGAGATTTTTGCTAACTTGATCTCGGAAATAATCCAGAGGCACAAGCTTTCCCAAATAATCAGCAAATCTGAAGAAAAGTATCGGGAACTGGTTAACAACGTTAAAATAGGAATTTTCAGGGCAACACCGGCCGGGAAGCTTCTTGAAGTCAACCCCTCCGTTGTGGAAATGTTTGGTTACACGAGTGCAAAGGAGTTTCTTAAAGTTAAAACACCTAGTTTATACCAAAATCAGGATGACAATGTAAAGTTAATGAAGGAATTGGAAGAAAATGACCTCGCTAAGAATAAAGAGTTCATTCTGAAAAAAAAGGACGGGACATCTTTTTGGGCATCTTTAACATCAACAGCGGTCAGGGACAGCTCCGGAAGAATCATATATTACGATACAGTGCTCGAAGACATCACAGAAAGAAAACATCTGGAAGAAGAAATCAAACGCCTTTTAATTACTGATGAGCTGACAGGGGTGTACAACAGAAGACATTTCAACCAGAATTTACCTGTAGAAATCGAAACTGCGGAAAGATGGAGAAGTGCTTTGTCCCTTATTATGATCGATATAGATGATTTTAAAGAATACAATGATAAGTACCTTCACCTTGAAGGAGATAAGGTCTTAAAAGAGACCGCCCAGGTCATATCCAACATCATCCGCAAAGAGGGGGACTGGGCCTCAAGGTTCGGGGGAGACGAATTTGTCATTACCTTGCGCGGTCTCACCACTGCCCAAGCGGCTAAGGTGGGGGAGAGGATAAGAAGACTTTTTCAACAGGTAAAATTCAAGCCCAAAGATGAAATAGTCCAAAAAACTTTAAGCATGGGAGTTGCCTGCTGTCATTATGCTGAAGTGAGGCCCAAGAGAGGTAACAAAAACAAAGGAACTCCCACAAATTATGAAAAAGTTGCCACAGAGTTAACCATCCTTGCCGATAAAGCCTTATTCAAGGCAAAAAAAGCAGGAAGAAATCAGCTTGTTATCTCGAAAGATTCTATAGAGCTCAGCCGGGTTTCTAAAGAAGTCTGAACCTCGTTTTCAAACAAGCCTGAATAAGAAGGTCCTCCCTTTTTTCGCTCAAACCCCTTTTGCACTCAAGCCCAGCGGCTTATAAACCATATAATAAAACCAGAATAAAACAGAAAGCTTTAATTTTTGGTTCATCCCAAAAATTTGTCTCTGAAAGATTGACACAAGATTTTTTATACTGTATCTTGACAGATAAGAATTCAGCATGGGGATGGATAAATGAATCCCACAAGTAAAAAATTCATATCGTTGTTTCTTGCCTTCTCTCTAATGATGCTTTCTGTGAATCTGTATGCTAAAGAAAGGCGAGGAGCTAAGCTCATAGTCACAAAAAAGAACGGACAACTAATAGAAGGAGAACTCATTGCTGTTAAACCGAATGCACTTCTTTTATTGGATACAGAGGGAAAAGGTGTGTCTATAGATATTGCGGATATTAAGGTTATAAGAGTTGTGAAGAAATCAAAGTTATTGACTGGAATATGGGTAGGAATAGCAATAGGAGGAGGTACAGGAGTATTGCTTGCGGGGAGTGGTTATCGCATGTCATTAGACGCACCTGAGCGGAGAAAAATCCTTGGAGCGTTTGGAGCAGCCGCTGGGCTATTAATTGGAGGGATTACTGGGGAATTGTTAGGAAAAGATAAAACTATCCAAATCGAAGGAATGACTGATTTGGAAATCGAAGAGGCTTTAGAAAAATTATGCAAGAAAGCTCGCATTCGTAACTATAAATAAGGGAGGGCAAAATGAAAAAATTTCTTTTAATTATTAGTATTCTTATTTTTTCTTTAGTATTAGCCATTTTATTTATCCCTGGATCAGCGGAAGGCGCTAAAACAGAAATTTTAAGGCTAGACGCAACAGATATTAAAGAGGTATTTTATGAAAGGATTAGCAAAACGGTTTCATTAACACTACAACAAGAAATCAAGGAAATCACAAGGTTGGATTTTTTCAACTTCAACAAGTCTGAAGCTCTCTTACTTATGAATATGCTTACCAGCCAAAAAGGTCTAATAGTCAAGGTTGATATAGATACCGGGTATGTTTATGACTTCGGTTTTAATACCAAAGCGAAGTGGGACTAAAGCTAAGTGGAGTTTTTATTAACACTAACAAGAAATCTGACGGAAGGTGCGGAATAGAATCCAAATTCTCTGACACTCCAACCTCCTGAAAATCCACAACTCTCCCCTTGCCAGGTACTCATTTTTGCGATGAACCTAATTTTCTAATCCCGCTTTACACCTGAGCAGGCCTTGACACAGATTCCGCAGATATGCTGGCCGACAAGCCCCATTTTCCTGAATTCTTTGAGCTTCTCAAAACATGCCTTGTGGTCAAACTCTTCTTTTTTCTCTTTTATAGCCTGGGCAGGACAGGGCTCAAGGCACTTCACGCATGTACCGCAATCACCCTCCAGAGGCTTATCCGCTTCAAGCGGCATGTCGGTCAGCACCGTGACCAGCCTGAACCTTGCCCCGAGTTCCGGGTTGACAAGAAGGTTGTTCCGTCCTATAAAGCCCAGACCAGCCAGATAGCCGACTTTCTTATGGGAGAGATGTGCCCTCTGTTTTTCCCAGTTTATTATTTGGGAGGCGGGAATGGGAAGGGCCTGGAAGCCGGATTCCTGTATATAGGAAGAAAGCAGGAAGGCTGCACGGTCCAGGAAAAAATTAAGCTGGCGGTAGTGGTGAAAATAAAGCCGAGTGGGCCTGTCCTCTATATCTTCGAGCGAAGCGTCAAGGAGCCTTTTTCCAAGAGAGATTCCCCAGTCGAATTTCTCCCTCAACTTTCCGCCAAGGCTGAATTCCTCCCTGATGCCCGCAACATCTGCTACTCCAAAAAGCGACAGCCCCTGATCCAGGGCGCATCCTATCAGCCTCTCGTAGTTTTGCTTTCTCTCTTTCATGAAAGCCCATTTTACCGGCGACCGTAAGAGCTGTCAATGAGAAGCCACGGGGTCACCCATTGACTCAAGCGGAAGATTAAGATATATCAATGGGTGAATTTAGGCCAAAAAGGAGCAGTCATGGTCGAAAAGACTTTAGCCATAATAAAGCCTGATGCCATAAAAAAGAAACTCACAGGAAAAATCATCCAGAGAATCGAGGATGAGGGATTTAAAATATCCGGTCTAAGGATGCTCCACCTCAACAAAGAAGAAGCAAAAGGTTTCTACATCATCCATAAGGACAAGCAATTTTACGAGAGCCTGACAGACTTCATGTCTTCGGGAGAAATCGTGATCATGGTTCTGGAAAGAGAAGATGCCATCTCCCACTGGCGCCAGGTGATGGGAGTTACAGACCCTGCTCTGGCCGAGCCGGGGACTTTGCGCCAGATGTTTGGCTTCTCGATAGAGCGCAATGCCGTCCACGGCTCTGACAGCCCGACGACGGCAGAATGGGAAATCAATTATTTTTACAAAAAAGAATAACAACAGTAATCATAAGCTTCTTGACTGCACCGCCAAAAAATGCCCAAAAAGAGCTAAAATCCATTTCCGCAAAATACCGGAGGTAATTGAAGCAGATTTAATTTTTTTTAAAAAATACACTATATATTAAAT
>JAUWJP010000280.1 GCA_030607635.1 Candidatus Aminicenantota bacterium | reverse complement strand
TTCTTGAAGATAGTCTTTGTCGGAGAAGATGCGGATTGAGGACGGCTGAAGCCAGATCTCTAAGGGATTATTTTTGACCATTTCCCGAACGTGAGCAGGAATCAGAGGAGCCCTTCTTTCCCATGGATTTTTTTCTTCTCTCCTAATCCCAATCCGAGTTTTCATGACCTAGGTCGCCCTTTTAAGTTTCAAGATTATTGCATAAAAACCAAACTCGGTCAATCTTGGAGGAGTTTAATATTGACTCTGCTGATTGTTATCTTTAATAATAGTGTATCATGATTCGATTCTTTAACACTCTGAGTGGAAAGGTAGAGCCTTTTAACCCGATCGTGAAAGGAGAAGTCAAGCTTTATACCTGCGGTCCTACGGTCTATGATTTTGCTCACATCGGCAATTTACGTGCTTATATTTTTGAAGATTTACTCAAGAGATTCCTTGTTTTCAGGGGTTTCAAAGTCACACATGTTATGAATATCACAGATGTGGATGACAAAACCATAAAAGGAGCCAATGCTGAAAAAGTAAAACTTCAAGAATTTACCAAAAAATACACTGATGCTTTTTTTGAAGACATCCAGAAATTATACATTTCAAAGGCTGATTACTATCCCCGGGCCACTGATCATATTCCAGATATGGTAAAGATCATAAAGGGCCTTCTCGAGAAGGGATATGCTTATAAAAAAGATGGTTCTGTTTACTTCAATATTTCAAAATTTCCAAATTATGGACGACTTTCAAAGATTGATCTCAAAGAGCTCAGGCCAGGAAAGAGAATGGAATCAGACGAATATGAGAAGGAAAGCGCTAATGATTTTGCCCTCTGGAAAGACAAAAAAGAAGGTGAACCTTTCTGGGAAACTGAAGTAGGCCCAGGGAGACCGGGCTGGCATATCGAGTGCTCGGCCATGAGCTCTAAATACCTGGGTCAAACCTTTGATATTCACTGCGGAGGAGTGGATAATATTTTTCCCCATCATGAGAATGAAATTGCCCAATCTGAAGCGTTTTTTGGGAAAAAATTTGTCAATTACTGGCTTCATTGCCGCCATCTCATCGTTGATGGGGAAAAGATGTCGAAGTCCAAAGGTAACTTTTATACCTTGCGTGACCTTTTAGCCAGAAATGTGGATCCCTCTGCCCTCCGCTTTCTTCTTCTTTCCACGCACTACCGAAAAATGCTCAATTTTACCTTTGAGGCTCTCGAGGGGGCCAGTTCTTCACTCAAGAGGATAAATGATTTTCTGTATGAACTAAAGAATCGCCCGTTTGAAGAAGGAGAAAATAAGGACATCTCACGACTTGTTGAAGACACGAATAAAAAATTCATAGCTGGGCTCGGTGATGACTTAAACATCTCTGTTGCTCTAAGAGCGCTCTTTGAAATGATTAGAAAAGCTAATATCTTAATCTCTCAAGGAAAAGTCTACAGAAAAGATGGAGAAAAGCTGATGTCTTCTATCCTGTCTTTTGATAATGTTTTAGCAGTTCTCCCCGGAGAGGAAGAGGAGACTTTGTCCTCCAAGCTCATGAAGAAAATAGAAGATAGAGAAAAAGCTCGGACAGATAAAAATTATGAATTAGCCGACCAGATACGAAAAGAGTTACTAAAACAGGGAATTGTTTTAGAAGATACAAAAGACGGAGTTAGATGGAAAGTTGTTAAGAGCAAAGAATAAACGCAACGAGAAAATATTGGAAAAAAACAAGCAGACGCCTTTCGATCTTGGTAAGTTAGGCGAAAAAATTGCTCTTCACTTCTTGGAAGATAATAAATACAAGGTCATAGCCAGAAGCTACCGTTTGTTCAGGGGTGAAATTGATATTATTGCCTATGATCAGAAAACTTTGGTTTTCGTGGAAGTGAAAACAAGGAGAAGTACAAATTATGGTTTTCCTGAGGAATCAGTGACGCCTTCTAAACAGCAACAGATTAGAAAGATCGCTCAGGGTTTTTTGGTGAAAAATAATCTTCAGGATGTGGAGTGCCGATTTGATGTAATATCCCTATCTTTCGATGAAAAGGAAGAATACTCCATTTGCCATATTAAAAATGCATTTTAAAAGGAGGGATTGATGAAAGCGCTAAAAAAAGTGAAACCTTTATTGTTCATTATTGTCATTATGACTTTTTCTTTTTTTGGTTTCGGCCAGAGTGTTCCGGAACCTGAAGAAATTCTTGGTTTCAAAGTTGGAGCTGATTATCATTTAGCTACATATCCCCAGGCCATAGAATACTTTAAAAAACTCGAGGAGAACTCTAGCAGGATCAAACTGTTTAAAGAGGGAAAAACATCAATGGGACAGACTCTAACCTACGCTGTCATCTCCTCTGAGGAAAACTTGGGCAATCTTGAGAAATATAAGCAGATAATTAAAAAACTCTCTTTAGTAAAAGGCCTTTCTGACGCTGAAGCCAGTAGACTTTCAAAGGAAGGGAAGGCAATAGTGTATATCGATGGGGGTCTCCATGCAAATGAATGTGCTCCTGCTCAACACAATATTCAGCTTGCTTATGATTTAGTAACGGCAAAAGATGCGAAAACACTCAGAATCCTTAATGATGTTATTCTAGTTCTTGTTTTTGCAAATCCGGATGGGATGAATCTTCTGGCTGAATGGTACCATGCTAACGTTGGCACTCCTTTTGAGGTCTCCCGTATGCCCATGCTGTACCACATATATGCAGGACACGACAACAACCGGGACTCCTATATTGCCAATTTAATTGTAACACAACATCTGACCAGATTGGTTAACATAGAATGGTATCCAGTTATCCTGTATAATCATCATCAAACAGCTCCTTTTCCTGCCCGTATCTGGACTCCTCCCAACTCAGAGCCTACAAATCCTAATGTCCATCCTCTCATCGTTCGCTGGCAAAACCTGGTTGGCTCTGCCATGGGCGCT
>JAUWJP010000142.1 GCA_030607635.1 Candidatus Aminicenantota bacterium | reverse complement strand
CACGGAAAGACCTTTTGCGAGGGACCGATGAAGGGAGCAATCTTTTGAATTCTTTGTATGAATCACTTTCTAAAGGACTGAAAGTTTCCCAGTATTCACCTATTTTAAAATTTCTGGCAACTGCTTTTAAGCCGTTTAGATGATCGGGATGGGCATGAGTTAAAACCAGGTAATCAATTTTTTTGATTCCTTTCTCCCAAAGGAAAGGAGAAACTACATATTCGCCTATATCAAAAGTTCCCTCTGGATGACCGCCTCCATCGATAAGCATTTTTTTGCGGCCGGGAAATTCAACCAATATAGACTCCCCCTGTCCGACATCGATAAAAGTGAGTTTAAGGTTTTTGGATAAGGAGGGAAAAGGATAGGATATAAGAACAGTAAAGAAGACAAGAAAAAGGACGATAAGGACCAATTTTTGTCTCCTTATTTTGGAAGGCAGGAGCAAAAGAAGCAAAAAAAGGAAATAGCCGATTATGGTGAAGAGATGGGGTGTGGGTATTCGGTAGGAAATGAAAGAGACCTTATCAAAGAGATATGAACAACTGATGAGAAGGTTTATGAAAGACTCCATACCTTTGGCGAGAAATTGGGACAGGAAAGAGCTTGCGAAGGAAAGGGGAAGGAATATATAACCGCCGGCCATGATCAGCCCTACCAGAGGTAGGGCGGCATAGTTAAGGATAAGAGAGGAAAAAGTCACCCTGTTGAAAGAGTCGGCAATAAAAGGAAAAACTCCGAGTTGGGCTGTAAGGGAGAGAACAAAGATCTCACTGATTCTGAAGGGAAGGCGGGGGAAGTATTTAATGATCCTGGGAAAAAAGAGAATGATGGAAAAGGTGGCAGCAAAAGTAAGCTGGAAACCTACATTAAACAGGCTAAAGGGATTGAAAACAAGAAGGATAAAGGCGCTTATGGAGATCGTGTTGATGAGGTTGACATTCCTCCAGATGAGTTTCCCAAGGAGAAATGCCACTGCCATTATTGTTGCCCTCATTACAGAAGGCCTGCCTTCCACCAAAAAGGCATAAAAAACGAGAAAGAAAATCACGAACAGATAAGAGAGGCGTGTGGGCACTCTCGAAAGCTTCAAAAGAGAGAAAAGAAAGAAAGAAATAATTGCAATATGAGCTCCAGAAATAGCAAAAAGATGATAAATTCCCGCCTTTTGGAGAGACCGGGTGATAGAAGGATCCATTCTTGATCTTTCACCTAAGAGGAGGGCTTCAAGAACAGCTCCCTGAGGAGAAAGTGCGCCTGTTTCAGAGGAAAAGTAATTTTCGATTTTTTGCTGCAGTTTTTGGCGAATAACAGATACTAGATGTAAGGGAGAATACTTTTTTCCGGATTCTAATCTTTCTACAAGAAGCGCGCTTTTGGAAAAAGCCCTGTTGTGGATGTTCTGGCTTTTGAGATAAGCATTCAAGGAAGATGCTTTAAAGTTTTTAAAGCCTCTAGAAGAAAGAAGACGGGCAGAAACCTTGATTTTATCATGGATAAAAAGGTTGAGAGAGGAGGAAGACTCTGAGGAATGGGGCACTGTGATCCTCAGATTCCCTCGGATTTTTTCCTCTTTATTCTCGTAAAAAACTTTTTTCACCTTTATGAAGAGAAAATCCCTGTCAGATCCACGAGAGGGAGATTTGTACAAAGTGCCGTAAAAATCGGCATAATTTGAGAGCTTTAACCTCTGAAGAGAATTTTCTTCGAAATTTCTGTCGGAGAGAGAATAGAGACTTGCACCGAGAAGAAAAGTAGAGAGGAGAATTACAAGGAAAGAGTGTCTTTCTTTTCTGAAGATAAAAAAGAGCCAGGCACAAGCGAGAGATGCTATCAAGGATAAGATCCAAGTTAGCAAGGAGAAGGAGAGAAAAGAAGATAGTAAAATTCCTGATGCCAGCGATAAAGCCAGGAAGAGAAAAGGAAAAAGCATCGGTTTAATAAAGACTAAGGTGGATATGATTCAAGATGGCCCTGACGCTCGAGACAATCCAAGAGAAGGTGGCACATAATTTTGATGCCCAGGGTAATGCTTCCTTCATCAGGATTAAAATAAGGATTATGAAGGGGAGCCATGGTTTCTTGTGCGGGATTTTTAGCACCCAAGAAAAAATAGAAGCCTGGAATTTCCTGGCAGTAATACGAGAAATCCTCGGCTACCATCTGGGGGTTTAGCTCTTTGACGTGCTCTTCTCCCAGG
The DNA here is from genome assembly GCA_030607635.1 of Candidatus Aminicenantota bacterium. GTDB lineage: Bacteria > Acidobacteriota > Aminicenantia > Aminicenantales > Aminicenantaceae > SOIV01. Next base: position 2,937 of record JAUWJP010000142.1, on the reverse strand, counting down.
GTTTTTAAAAGAGTGGGGAGCATGATTTTTGCCAATTCTGGATGGTTATATAGAGAGGGGGGGCCTTTTTTATAGCTAAAAGTGTAGTCTGCTCCGAACGAATGAGTGATTCCTTTTACTATATTTTCCATCAATTGTGGAATTTTTTTCCTGTTTCTATCACTCAGAGTCCTCACCGTCCCCTCAAGAATAACTTTTTCAGCAATAATATTAGATCTTGTTCCTCCCTTGATCTTTCCGATAGTCAACACAGCAGGGTCAGTGGGATTGGTTGTGCGGCTGATAACAGATTGGAGACTCACCACTATATTAGAAGCCAGGGCAATGGAATCAACTCCCTTGTGAGGCTGGGCTCCATGAGAGCTTTTTCCTTTGATGACGATTTGAAACCAGTCTGAGCTTGCCATCATATGACCAGGGATAAAGTATGCTTTTCCTAGATCTTCAGGCCAAACGTGAAGCCCAAAAATCGCTCCAACGGAAGGTTCTTTCAGAACGCCTTCTTTTATCATCAGACTCGCCCCGCCTTCCTCGCCGGGAGGGGGCCCCTCTTCGGCAGGTTGAAAAATAAATTTGATGTTGCCTTTGATTTTGTCTTTCAGCCCAGTCAGGACCATGGCTGTGCCCAGAGCGATGGACGTATGGACATCGTGACCGCAGGCGTGCATGACTCCCGGATTTAGAGATTTAAAAGGAACATCCGTCAATTCCTGGATGGGTAAAGCATCCATATCTGCTCTTATGCCCACTGTGGCTCCCTGCCGAGAGCCGCGGAGCAAAGCCACCACACCAGTTTTGGCGACTCCTTTTTTGACTTCCAGACCTAAGGATATGAGCTTATAAGCCACGAGTTTAGCCGTTTCATACTCACGATTGCTAAGTTCTGGGTTCATGTGTAAAAAGCGTCGTATTTTTATGATTTCAAGGTTATGTTTTTGGATTTCTTTTTCTATCCGCAGTGCTGTGATTTTATCAACTGTGAGGCCTTTTAGGGGAAAAAGAAGCAGGGCAAACGCGAAGAATAAAATTTTATACCTGAAATTCCCTTGCATGGATTTATCTTAGATTTGCTGCAGGATAAAGTCAAGAAATCATATGAGATGACTCAGATGGCGATTGTTTCCTTAAAAGTGCCGTAGGCCTCTTTGAGGACGGAAGATATTTCCCCGAGAGTGGCCATTGCTTTTACAGCATTCATTATATAAGGAAGAAGGTTCTTTTCAGCCTCAAGCGCCTCTCTTAATGCCTGCAGCTGCTTTTCCACATGTTCTGCTGACCTTTTATCTTTTAAGAGATTGAGTTTTTTTATCTGAGCCTTTTCTAACTTTTTTGGAGGATAATAGAGCCTGAAGTTAATTTTTTCTTCCTTATTTTTGTACTCGTTAAGACCAACGATAATCTGTTCTTTGCTTTCAATTTGTTTTTGATATTTATAGGCACTTTCTTGAATTTCCTTCTGAATAAATCCTTTTTCAATAGCGGCGAGCATTCCTCCCCATTCTTCTATTTTCTGGAGATATTCCATTACTTTTTCCTCAATCTGGTTAGTCAAGCTCTCGATATAATAAGAGCATCCTAAAGGATCTGCTGTATTAGCCACTCCACTTTCGTGGGCAATGATTTGTTGTGTCCGGAGCGCTATTTGGACCGATTCCTCGCTGGGGAGAGCCAGGGCCTCGTCCCTGGAGTTTGTATGAAGAGATTGTGTGCCTCCCAAGATTGCGGCTAGAGCTTGAAGGGTGATCCTGATGACGTTGTTTTCAGGCTGTTGGGCTAAAAGAGCCACTCCGCTTGTCTGGGTGTGGAACCTGAATTTCCAGGAGAGAGGGTTTTTCGCCTTGTATTTTTCTCTCATGAGCTTGGCCCATATTCGTCTTGCAGCGCGAAACTTGGCAATCTCTTCAAAGAAGTTATTATGGGATGCCAGAAAAAAAGAAAGGCGAGGGGCGAAGGTGTCCACCTCAAGGCCTGCTTTTTGGGCAGCCTCGATATAGGTTATAGCATTAGCCAAGGTGAAAGCCAGTTCCTGAACAGCCGTAGCTCCCGCTTCTCTGATATGGTAGCCGCTGATGCTCATCGTGTTCCATTGAGGAACATTTTTTTGGCAGAAGGCAAGAATGTCTGTGATGATTTTAAGAGAAGCATGAGGAGGGTATATATAGGTTCCTCGCGCGATATATTCTTTGAGAATATCGTTTTGGATTGTCCCTGAGAGCTTGCTCCATTCAACTCCCTTTTTTTCAGCTAAGGCTAAGTACATGGCGAGAATAATGGCTGCTGTGGAGTTGATTGTCATGGAAACGCTGACTTTATCGAGGGGAATGTGGTTGAAAAGTATTTCCATATCATCGAGGGAGTCGATAGCCACTCCGACTTTGCCCACTTCTCCACTGGCCAGAGGATGATCCGAATCAAAACCAAGCTGGGTTGGAAGATCAAAAGCCACACTTAGTCCTGTCTGGCCTTGGGAGAGGAGAAAGCGGTATCTTCTGTTGGACTCTTCCGCTGTTCCAAAACCAGCATACTGGCGCATAGTCCACAGCTTTCCCCTGTACATGGTTGGATAAATTCCCCGGGTAAAAGGGTATTTACCGGGATCACCCAGATCCCGAGAGAAATTGAAGTTCGTTAGATCTTTTTCGCTGTAGATTTTTTTAATTTCAATCTGGGAGGGAGTTAGAAATTTATCTTTTTTTTCTTTATCTGAGGCCATAATCCGCTCAGACTTCTATAGTAATCTTCTCTTCATAAAAGCATTGGCAAAAAGTTTTTTTCATGATTAAACATATGTTTTCAATAGCGAATTCTGCTTCCAATCAGGAGATGTACCTGGCGAAGACCTGCGAGCCTGCATAGGTTCCTTTGTCTTTTAGCTCCTCTTCTATCTCCAAGAGCCGGTTATACTTGGCCACTCTTTCGCTTCGGCTCAAAGAGCCT
>JAUWJP010000302.1 GCA_030607635.1 Candidatus Aminicenantota bacterium | reverse complement strand
TCCTTAGGAAGCCGCCATGACTACGCCTTTTCTCCTAAAGGCGAACAAATCTGTTTTGTTCGAAACATTGACCCGGAATTGAAAATCTCACTCGGAACCAACAACGATCTTTTCGAAACTTCCGCCCAAGGAGAAAAGATTGAAAGAATCACAGAGAATAGAGCTAACGACAACTCTCCTCATTACTCTCCAGATGGACGGTATATCGCCTACAGGGCTATGGCCAGGCCAGGATTTGAAGCGGACAAATACAGTCTTATCCTCTATGACCGAAAAAATCAGAAAAAGACAAACTTAACAGAAAACATGGATCGATCAGTGAATGAAATTCTCTGGTCTCATGATAGTGCTTCTCTCTACATCACTTTTCAAGAAAAAGGCCGAATATCTTTAGCCCGAACCTCGCATAAAAACAAAAAGATGGAGAGAATTCTGGGCGGCCACTACATCGATTCACCCAGCCTTACTCCTGACGGAAGAAAGCTCGTCTTCCTCAAACAAGCTATTAATCAACCTGCAGAAGTTTTCTCCCTTGATTTAAAAACGAAAAAACTGAATCAACTGACTACCATGAACAACAAACTTCTCTCAAAATTGGAGATGAACCCCGCTGAAGAATTCTGGTTTGAGGGTACAGAAGGAGATAAAGTGCACGGTTTTCTGGTCAAGCCTCCTTTCTTTGATCCATCAAAAAAATATCCTTTGGTTATGCTCATCCACGGAGGCCCGCAAGGAGCCTGGTCTGATAATTTCCACTTCCGCTGGAATGCCCAGATGTTTGCTGCACCAGGCTATGTGACGGCTATGATCAACTTCCACGGCAGTACCGGTTACGGTCAATCATTCACAGATTCAATAAGCGGAGACTGGGGAGGAAATCCCTATGATGATATCATGGCAGGTTTGGATTACCTTCTCGCAGAGTACGATTTCCTCGACAAGAACCGGCTGGCAGCTGCTGGTGGCTCTTACGGCGGGTACATGGTCAGCTGGATTGAAGGCCATAACGACAGGTTCAACTGTCTCATTTCCCATGCTGGAGTCTATGACCTGCGCTCCATGCTTGGAGCGACTGAGGAGCTCTGGTTTCCAGAATGGGATTTAAAAGGAACTCCCTGGACTAACAAGGAGATGTACGAAAAATGGTCCCCCAGTTTCTATGTCAAAAATTTTCAAACTCCTTGCCTAGTTATACACGGCCAGAACGATTTTAGAGTTCCTGTCACTCAGGGATTTCAATTTTTTACTTCCCTCCAGAGGATGAGAGTCCCATCAAAAATGCTTTATTTTCCTGATGAGGACCATTTTGTCCAGAAGCCACAAAACGCAGAGCTCTGGTGGAAAACTGTCCATGAGTGGCTCGCAAAATACTTAAAGTAAATAAATGGAGCCTGGAATAAATGGGGCCTAATAAATGGGGCCTGGCCCCAATTATTGACTTTATTCAAATGTGAGGCTCAAGATAGAAAAAGGGTCTACACTAATCCCGGACACTTTAACTCCCCAGTGAAGATGTGGCCCTGTCACTCTGCCTGTGGCTCCTATTTCTCCGATAATTTCTCCCTTCTTGACCAACTTGCCCCTCTTTACCCTGATTTTTGAAAAATGACAGTACATAGTAAAGACACTCATTCCATGGTCGATAATGACTGTTTTTCCAGCAAAGTAGAGATCACTCGCCAGAACAACCCTTCCTGAGTTCGAGGCTTTAACAGCTGTTCCATAAGGAACTTTGATGTCAATTCCTTTATGGGAAGAACGAGGCTTGTTGTTAAAGATTCTCCTTTCGCCAAAATTGGGCGTGGCTTTTCCCGAAGAAGGAAGGATAAAAAAACCTTTTCCCAGCCATCGATCAGTGGTTATTCCATAAATAACTTTAAGGATGTCCCCTTCCCTCCTTATTCTCTCATTGAATTCCGGTGGAGGAGTTACGAATTTCTCATCTACCCACAATTTCTTTAAAGGAAATTCTTTGGCAAGAACAGAAATTTGTTTTTTGATATACTCCCTTTCACCCAGTGTCTTATCTATGAATATTTCCATCTCATAAGAACCCTGTTTAAGGCCAAGGTCAAGGCCTATGAAAGCCAAAAGCCCGGAGCTCGTTTCACCTTTTCCCATAGGATATCTTCTTTCTAAGAACCGGATCCAAGCATCCTTTACACTCGGATCATCTTTTATAGCCACAACAATGACTTCACCCGGCTCGAAAGCCCTGCAGACAAGATCTACAGTCACTCCAGAGGGAGTCAAGAGCTGCTCTTCATGCAGAGAGAAAAGACAAATTGGATTCAGATAAATAAAAAGGAGAAAAAGTAAGAAGACTTTTTTCATTGCTTTACTACTCCAAAAAACCAAGCTCTAACTTGTTAAATTTTTCTGGGAGAGGGCATTTATCTTAACCTGCCTCAATTCCAACGATCCGCCCAAGCCATGAATGAGCATAAGCGGAAAACCGCTCCCTTTTTCTTAAAAAACAGATCTTGTATCCACCGATAGAAATAAATGATCCTTGGAATGGAATCG
>JAUWJP010000030.1 GCA_030607635.1 Candidatus Aminicenantota bacterium | reverse complement strand
GCTTTTTGCTTCCGCACTATTCAGGCCTTCCTGTGCCCTCCCAAGATAATAAAAGACTGGAGGCATATAACGGTAGGTGGGAAGATCATTGAAAAAGACCGAGGTTGCTTCTCCCCGGCGCTTCAGACATGTTTCAAACTCTGAATAGGCCTCTGAAAAAGCCTCTGCCTCAAGATATGCGCGTCCTAAGAGAAAATGACACAACCATGTATCTGCTAAATCTTGCGCTTCAAGAAAAAGATCAATAGCTCCAGTAACATCTCCTCTGGCTATACTCAATTGACCACCAATTATTTTGGCGAAGGCCCGATAACCTGGTTCTATTTTCTTACTCAATTCTGTCTGTAAATTTCGTGCTTTATCTTCTTGTCCAGTCTGCGTATAAATCTCCGCAGCTGCAAACATCACTTCCTCTTCTTTGGATGTGTCCAAAGCTTGGTCGGCGGCTTTCACTGCAAGATCTTTCTTTCCTTGAAGCAGATGCAATTGAGCAAGAATTATGTACTTATCTGCGGCAATGAATCTCGGGGCTTTTTCCAAGTCAAAAGCAATTCCTTTTTCCAGAATCACCTTTGCCTCAGAGATACGACCTTCATATAAAGCGAGATCAGCTAAGCCTGAAGCGGCCAAGGCGTTTCCATAATCGTTTTGTGCTCCAAACTTTTCATATGTTTCAGCAGCCTGGGCAGGTAAGCCCTGGGCGAGTTCTATCAGTGCTTTGCATACATAAATTTCCCAGTATTCAGAATCGAGTCCTATCAATGCATGGGCTTCCTGTTCTGCTGCATCGAAATCACTAGCTCCCATAAGGTACCAGACAAGATTATACCGGGGAAGACTTTCATTGGGATTGAGCTCAACGGCACGGCGTCCCACTTCTGCTGCCTTAGCCATATTAGCGGAGTAGAAATAAGCTAAGGCGAGATTTGTCAGTCCAGCGGTGTCTGCTGGGAATTTTTCAACAAGAGCACTATAGGCATCAATTGCCCTTGGATAATCTTTCTTTATTATATAATATCCACCTTGGGTTCTGAATTTTTCTCGTTCACTCATCCCATCGAGTCGAGCCAAAGCCATCTGAAAATTTTTCTCTGCCAAATCGTGCTGTTGAAGACTATAATAAACCATTCCAAGCCCGGCGTAGGCGCGACCGAGATTGGGATCGTTATCAATTGCCTTGAGGTAAAATTTTATGGCCTCCTCCCGATTTGTGTGCTGGAGTGCTTGCCCGCGCGAGTAGGCATTCAATGCCATCAACGATGAGGAGGTGAAAGTCTCTTGAGCAAAGACCTTTGCTGATTCAGGTCGAATATCTCCTAGTTTTTTTCTCAACCTGGTAGAAATATACTCAGCAGCTTTTAATACCTCATCCTTATTTTTGATTTTTCGGGAGGCCTTGGCCTTTTCCTCATTTTTCACAGGGTCCAATGCCTGAACGGAGATGATGTATTCCTCTCCGCTCTTCTCGATTGAGCCATCTACTATGACATTTATCCCCTCTCTTGTACAAATCATTTGGGCCATCTTAGTATTGATCTGGCCGTAAGAGCCGGGATCTGTCTTGCTTGCAATTTTTCGCGCCTCTGAACGCTCATAAACAGAAATAAATGAAGTACCCTCCAAACCAATTCTGAGCAGTTCCTCAAGAGATTCGTCAAAATCGGTGTCGCCCGTTTTATTCTGAAAGTCGGTAATGAGTATCGAAATTGGTTCTTGTTCAGGTGGGGGCGCTCCCACTTTTCCCCGCAGGACAAACCACCAGATACCTGTGAGTAAAATGGCAACGATTAGTACAGTACCAACAATCACTGGCCATCCTCGAGAAAGAAGACGGGCTCCTCCAACGGTCTCTCTTAGCAGTTTTCGAATATCGGCAGCAAGATCAGCCACGTTCTGGTACCGGTCTCCAGGTTCCTTGGCCAGAGCTTTGCGCAGTATTGGGGTGAGCACTGGATTAACCATTTTCGGCTTTACGCTAACAGCGGGCGTGGAATCCCTGAGAATGGAGCTCAGAGTTTCTATAGCACTGGGTTTCGAAAAAGGATGAATTCCCGACATCATCTCGTAGATGAGAATTCCTAAAGAAAAAATATCACTTCTGGCATCGACTGTTTCGCCCTTGGCCTGTTCAGGAGACATGTAAGCCAAGGTGCCCACTATGGCGCCTTGCTCCGTGAGCGAGGCCTGCGTTAAAGTTTTGGTAATAGCCTCTTCACCCTTGGGCAGTATCTGTTTGGCTAGGCCAAAATCCATGACTTTGACATGGCCCTGAGGTGTGAGCATGATGTTAGCGGGTTTTAAGTCGCGATGAACGATGCCTTTTTTATGAGCCACTTCCAAAGCCTCTGCGATTTCTAAAGCCATTTGAAGAGAATCTCTCAGGGGAAGCAGCCCTTCATCCAACTTTTCCCTCAAATTCTTGCCTTCAATGTACTCCATCACGATATAGGCTTTACTGTCGATCTCTCCAGTCTCGTATATTTTGCAGATAATGGGATGATCTAGGGAAGCAGCAGCCTTGGCTTCCCGCAGTAACCGCACTCGGGCTGTGGCTTCTTTTTGCATCTTCTCTGGCCGGAACTTGACAGCAACCTTTCGGTCGAGGGGGGTGTCCTGGGCAAGGTAGACTTCACCCATCCCTCCCTTTCCGAGCTCCTCGAGAATTTCGTAATGTTTTACTTTGTCGCCTGGTTTAGCCATGTGTTTTAATCAAGGAAATAGGTCTTGGGGGAATAAAAGTTGTCACAGCGGATCTAAAGCTCAATAAAAGCTTAATAGTAGGCAAGAATCTGGTTTTTCGGAAATTTACATTTCTCCCCAGCTTTAAATTATTACAACTTGGCGGCAGATAAACTTGGCCTGTTCCCAGCCCGCAAACAAGTCTCTCTTATCTTGAAAATTTATAGCACAGGCAAAATTCGATGTCAAATAGATAGTTCTGGCCTTTTTTTCAATAATTTCCCTGCATTTCCATAGCGATTTTTCTCAGAGAGCAAAAGTAGAATTGACGAGGCTTGCTTTTTTTTATATTACTTTACTAATCGCTAATGAACAATAACAGGGAGCCTTCCCAGGTCTTAGAGGATTTTTCTCTAGAATCCGTGCCTTTAACCCAAAGAAAAACCTGGATAAACCTGGCTGTTATCTGGATTGGGATAGCTGTTGTTATGTCAGCCATATTTCGGGGGATGATGATTGGCTTGGGCCTGGGAAAAATCTCAAGCGTGGTGATATCGTATATTCTGGGGGAGATTATCCTTATTGTCATGATGGGGCTGACAGGGTATATCGGGGCAAAAACAGGGTTTTCCACACCTCTGATAGCCAATTTTTCCTTCGGGAGAATAGGAGCAATCATAATCTCTCTCTCCATAGCTTTATCCCTTATCGGTTGGTTTGGGGTTCAGGCAGCTTTTTTTGCCCGAACCATTCAATTCTATTTTAAAACGGATTTCCCGCTGCCTTTTTTTTCCTTTTTATGCGGGATTGTGATGATGATTCCTGCTATTTTTGGTATCCGGGGTTTGAGTGTCCTTAGCTGGATGGCTTCTCCTTTTATGATCGTAATCTTTTTGTGGGGGCTAATAAAAATGGGTTTTCATTTTTTGCCTTCTGAAACTCTGGTTTCACTGGCTCTTAACCACAAACCTGACCCCTACCCTTTAACTCTGGGAACAGCTGCATCCTTAGTAGCAGGAGAATTTATTGTGGGGGCAATAACAAGCGCAGATATATTTCGCTATGCCCGTCCTCGAATGAAGGATATTTTCCTGGCGGCAACCTTAGCCATGCTGGTCAGCGCTTTCCTCCACCTTGTTGGTTCTGTCTTAGCCATGAATACAGGGGTTTACCACGAAAGACTTCCGGAGCTCGTAATCGACAACCAGTATCTTGGGTTGGGTTTCATCGGTTTTCTCGTTCTCCTCTTAGCTCAATGGACGACCAATGACAGCAACATCTATTCATCTGTGCTGGCTTTGAATAATATTTTCCGGACGAAAAGGTGGATAGTAACTATCGGGGCAGGTGTATTCGCCTCTCTGTTCGCTGCTTTTGGCATCTTTGAACGATTGGAACTTTTCTTGAAGATTTTGGCCGTGAGCATCGGACCAATCGGAGGTATCTTTATCTGCGATTATTATATCTTGAGAAGATTAAAAGCGCGTGATTTTAGGGAAAAAACTTTTTCCAAAGTAAACTATAAGGCTTTGGGTGTTTATTTTATCTCCTTCCTGATAGGCTGGACTACCTCCGGACATCCTTTCACGATTAAAATTTTCCCCTTTTCTGTTTTTGCTTTTAACGGAATAATTTCTTCCGTTATTCTTTATTATATGGTGATGAAAATTTTCCCAGATAAGGAGTAAAACCATGTCTTTTAAACAGGTAATCGAAGTTTATGAATTACTGGATACTCCGGTAATTAAGGGAGATGAAATAAAAGAATTCTTTTTGAAGCGCGGGATAGACGAATCAGAAATTGAAACTCGAAAGATTAAAGAAGATAAAGGAGAGACGGAATTTGTGAAGATTACTATCAGAGGGAAAAATGGAATGTTGACAGGAAGGAAAGAAGGAAAGCTAAAAGGAGAAAAAGAGGGCAAATCAGAATTGGGAAGATCAAATACGGACCACGCCCCTACCCTGGGCATCATCGGACGCCTGGGAGGAATAGGAGCCAGGCCTCATAAGATTGGTCTTGTATCTGATGCTGACGGAGCCATAACTGCCCTGGCTGCTGCGGCGAAAATCGCAGTAATGAGAAAAAAAGGAGATGTGCTCAAAGGCGACGTCGTTATCGCCACCCATCTCTGTCCCAGCTCCCCTATTATCCCCCATGAGCCTGTTCCTTTTATGGATTCACCTGTTTCCATAGAGACGATGAATAAATATGAGGTTGATGAAAGAATGGAGGCAATTCTCTCCATTGATACAACTAAAGGGAACCGAGTAATCAACTGCAGAGTCTTTGCCATCTCCCCCACCCTAAAAGATGGCTACATACTGAGAGTGAGCGAAGATTTGCTGGATATCATGCAGATAGTAACGGGCAAATTGCCTGTAGTTTTTCCGATTACAACACAGGATATAACTCCATACGGAAATGAAATCTACCATCTCAACAGTATTATGCAGCCAGCCACCGCGACCAGTGCTCCTGTGGTTGGAGTTGCGATCACGACCGAGGTCCCTGTCCCAGGATGCGCCACCGGCGCCAATCACACGGTAGATATAGAAATGGCGGTCAGATTCGTGGTTGAAGTGGCCAAAGCCTATGGAGAGGAAAAATGTTCCTTTTACGATGAGAAGGAATTCCAGAGATTAATTTCTCTTTACGGATCCTTAGAGCACTTAAAAACACATGGAAAAAAGAGTTGAATCATCCCTTATCCTTTTGCCAAGTGTCATTCTAGCATTTTCCATCTATCAACTTTTTTAATTTTAATTGATCTTTTCTCTTAATTTAGTTAGATATTAGACTTTATGAAGAAGATTTTTTTAGAAAAATCATGCCTTTACAAACGACTACAAAATGTATATAATTGACTACATATTGTATATATAGGAAAAGAAATGCTGGAAGAGCTATTGGGATCAAAAGCAAGGGTTATAATTCTTAAGACTTTTCTTCTTGACCTAGAAAGGGACTTTTATCAGAGGGAAATTTCTACTATCACAAATTTGCCTATTCGAGCGGTTCAGAGAGAAGTGGAGAGGTTAGTAAAAATTGGTCTTGTAGAAAAACAAATTAGAGGCAATAGGAAATATTACAGGTGCAGAAGGGATTTTCCTATCTTCGAGGAATTGAAATCCATAATATTAAAGACAGTTGCTCTTGGAAATGTCCTTAAAGACTATTTACAGAAAAAAAAAGAAAAGATTGAACTCGCATTTATCTATGGTTCCTTTGCCAAAGGAGAAGAAAATATTTCCAGCGATATAGATTTGCTCTTAGTAGGAAATATCACTTCTAAAGAAGCTTCTATGCTTCTTTCTCCTGCAAAAAATTCGCTGAGACGTGAGATAAATTTTATTGTTTACGATGAAAAGGAGCTTTTAAAGAAAAAGGAGAGCCATTTCTTGAAGCAGGTTTTTAAAGAGCCTAAAATTTTTCTTGTAGGGAACGAAGGTGACATTAAAAGAATTCTTAAATCAAGGAAGGTTGGTTAACCATAAATAAATCACGGTTATGGCTTTAGTCAAGGTAGGACTCCTCACCATCGGCCAGTCTCCCAGGGAAGACGTGGTGCCTGAAATGAATCCCTATTTTCTTCCTCAAATACAAGTTCTGGAAAAAGGATTGCTGGATGATCTCAACCCTGAGGAAATTAGACGCTTAAAGCCTAAAACTGGGGAAATACCGTTAGTCACTCGTTTAAGGAAAGGCAGTTCGGTTCAACTTAGCGAGAAGAAAATAAGCTCTCTTCTACCTGAGGCTATTGATTCAATGAAAAAGAAAATGAAGGTGAAGATGGTGGGAATCCTCTGCACCCATGACTTTCAAAAGACAGAATTTTCCCCATTGGTCATTTTCCCTTTTAAAGCTCTAAAGTTTTTAATCACTCGTATAATAGATGTCAAGTGCCTTGGAGTAGTTGTTCCCTTGGAAGGTCAAATTGATGCGGCAAAAAAAAAGTGGAAAAAAGAAAAAGTTATTGTGGAAGTTAAATCTCCGTATGCCAGGGGAAAAAGCTGGAAAGAAATAGCCCAAAATTTTTCTCGAAAAAAAGTAGAAATAGTAATCCTTGATTGCATTGGATATAAAATAAAGGATAAGAGGGCACTGCAAAAATTATTGTCCGCTCCTGTCCTCTTGCCCAGAGTTGTTCTTGCTTTTGCCATCGATCAGCGCGTTTAATTTTAGCTTTGACAGGAAAAGCATTTTATATTACGCTTATCTACATAATAGGGTACACCTATTAGAATAATCGGGTTGGGTAAGATTACCTTAAGGTCAGAATAAAAAATGATCGGCCAAACCATCTCCCACTACAAAATAATTGAAAAACTCGGCGAAGGCGGCATGGGCGTCGTCTATAAGGCCGAGGATACAAAACTCAAACGCACTGTCACCTTAAAATTCATAAGAACGCAATCCATGGAAGCAGCAGAGGAAAAAACGCGTTTTGTGCGCGAGGCGCAGGCTGCGGCGGCACTGGATCACCCCAACATCTGTACCATCTACGAAATTGATGAAGTCGAAGGAAAAACCTTCATAGCCATGGCTTATATCAAAGGTCAAAATTTGAATGACAAGGTCAGATCAGCTCCTCTGAGACTGAAAGAAGTCCTGGATATCGGCATGCAGGTTGCTCAGGGATTGCAAGAGGCTCACGAGAAAGGTGTCTTTCATCGAGATATCAAAGGCTCCAATATAATGGTGACTGACAAAGGCCAGGCCAAGATAATGGATTTTGGCATAGCCAAAATAGCTGGGGGAACAGAAATCACCAAGCCGGCAGCTTTTATGGGGACAGTGACCTACATGTCTCCTGAACAGGCTAGCGCAAAACCTCTGGATCACCGCACAGATATCTGGTCTCTGGGAGTTGTGTTGTATGAGATGCTTACCGGGCAAACTCCGTTCAAAGGGGTGCACGAACAGGTGATTTTGCATTCCATCCTTAATAAAAGCCCCGAGCCCATTACGAGTTTGCGCAGCGGCGTTCCTCTGGAGCTTGAGGCAATCGTGAACAAATGCCTGGAGAAGGACTCTACCGAGCGGTATCAGACTTCCGCTGACCTGATTGCAGACCTGAAGCGTTTAAATCGAGATATGACAACAGGAAAAACTGCTATGGCCGCAGCAACAGCTACATATCCCACCCCAACAGCTACCCTACCCCGTCTTTTCCCGAGGCTTATGCGCAGGATTGCCCTCCCGCTTGTAGCGGTGATATTAGCCCTGGTATTTTTGCTGGTTTTGCCTTCAACCCGTAAGGTTGTGCAGAACTGGTTAGGTTTTGAGATAATACCCACAGAGAAGAGCCTGGCGATTCTTCCCTTAACCGTCGTGGGAGGCGATGCAGACGAGCAGGCTTTTTGTGACGGATTGGTGGAAAATCTGACCAGCAAGCTCACCCAACTGGAACAATTCCAAAGGCGGCTATTTGTACTGCCTTCTATAGATGTGCGTGAATTTGAAATCACTAGTCCCAGCGAAGCAGGGCGGATATTCAGAGTTTCCCTGGCTGTAAAGGGAAGCTTTAAGCGCATCGGTGACATGTTTAGCTTGACTTTAAAGCTGGTTGATACAAAAACCCAGCGTGAACTGAAATCACAGATTATGACTGATCATATCGCAAATATTTCCGCATTGCAGGAGGATGCCATCTTCAAACTGGTGGAGATGCTTGACGTAGAATTAGAGCCACAAATCCACAGCATATTGACCTCCGGAGGCACCACAATACCCAGAGCCTACGAGTCTTACCTGCAGGGCCTTGGCTACATGGAGCGCAACGAGAAGGAGGAAAACCTCGAGACTGCACTTAGCTTGTTCAAGCGGGCGATCGAGCAAGATCCCCACTTTGCCTTAGCTCACGCAGGATTAGGGAAAGTTTATTGGCTGAAGTACGAACTGACAAAAAACTCTGAACTGCTTGAAAAAGCCCGATCATCATGCACCAAGGCAATTGAAATTAGTGACCGTCTGGCCTCAGTTCATGTCATACTCGGAATTATCTATAGAGAAGCAGGCCAATACGAGGACGCTATTAAAGAATATCAGCAGGCATTGTTAGATGATTCTGTAAACTTCGGCGCTCTGCAAGAATTAGCAGAGGTCTATGAAAACCTCGGGAGACTGGAAAAAGCAGAGGAGACGTATAAACAGGCCATTAAATTAAAGCCGAGTTACTGGCGTGGGTACAGCACATTAGGCTATTATTACTATATCTACGGTCGTAACGTTGAGGCCGAAAAAATGTACCGCCGTTCTACTGAATTAATGACAGAAAATGTTCTCGGTTATAATAACCTGATCGCTGTCTATTATCTATTGGACCAAAACGACCAGGCAGAAGCTATATTCGAAAAATCCATAGCCATTAAACCTAGTTCAGATGCCTATTCTAATATGGGTATGATATATTTTATGCAGCGCCGCTACGCCGATGCTTTGGCTATGTACGAAGAGGCGATTGAGCTGGGAGTGGGAGAGGATACCCATGTAATTTGGGCGAATTTGGCTGATAGCTATCGTTATACGCCCGGATATTCAGAAAAAGCACCAGAAGCATATCAACATGCCATTCAACTGGCTGAAAAAGAACTGGAAATTAACCCTGGAGATGCCCAGCTACGGTCAAGCCTGGCTGTTTTCTATGCAAAGTCAGGAGACCCTAAAAATGCGCTGGCTGAAATTTCCAAGGCTCGAAGACTGGCGCCAAATGATGTCCCGATTCTTCTCGATTGTGTCCTGGTCTTTGAAATTGTCAATCAACGTGATCAGGCAATTCAAGCCCTTCAAGAATATATCGAGCGCGGTGGCTCCATCAAGGAAGTTCGTGATTATCCTGATCTTTCCGGACTTCGGGCAGATTCTCGTTACCAAAAATTAGTCGAATGAGAGAGATCGCTTGAAACTGTGGAGGATTTGATTCATGAAGCCTACATATTTATATTGAAGGGGCTTGGTTTATCAAGTCCACCTTTTAAATTAAAAAACCGACCTTAGTCCTCAGATTTTATGAGGACAAAGGAAGGGAAAGGAGGGAAGATGGATAAAGGTAAAAAGCCACCAACACACACTATTAGAATTACTGTGGATGCTGATGGGAACTTTACTTATGACAATTCCTTAATTTGGGTTTGTCCTGGAGATACTATCATCTGGGAATGTACAAACTGCTGTCCTTTTGCTATTCATATTGGCTGGAACTCACCTGTAAAAGGCCGTTACCGTTCGGTTGATGGAAAACCCATACCAGCTCCGCCAGTTCCGCCAGCTACGGTTCCAAAAAACGCACAACCTGGTTACTATAGCTTTACTGTTGCCGTTTGTATTGATAAAGTAATCTGGACCGACGATCCTCCATTTATCGTCAAAAAACCTAAAAAAGTCTGAGGATAGGACACTACTAATCATCTAAAACTGGGTTTTATTTCTGGAAGGAAGGGCTAAGAAGTTCTCTGGATGATGACCAGAGTCATATCATCCATTCGATCAGCACCAGCAGTGAATGAATCGAGTTCCTCATTAACTTTTTTTAGTATTTTAGAAGCCTTTAATTTAGGATGCTTTCGAAGCAGCTTTATGAGTCCTTTTTCATCGAATTCTTTATTATCTTTGTTCCGACTTTCGGTAATTCCATCTGTAAAAAGAACGGCCATTTCCCCATCGTTTATTGTGACTTTTTTTACTTCATAAGTACTAGAAGGAAACATTCCCAAGCATAAGCCGGAGCTCTCCATACGGGTGATTTTACCTTTTTTATCGATAATAAGGGGATGATTATGACCAGCATTGATATATTTTAGCTCACCACTTTCTTTACTTAGTTCGCAAAAGAAAAAAGTTATAAAACCATTTGGGGCAGAACTGCGGTGGACAAAATCATTCAGTTTAACAGCCATTTCCTCTATATTGTATTTAGCATGAACCTCTGATTGAAGAGCTGCCCTTAATGAAGCCATAAGGAGTGAAGCACCAACCCCTTTCCCGGAAACATCAGCAACAACAATACCCAAGCGAGAAGGGTCGATGTCGATAAAATCATAATAATCCCCGCCAACTTGATAACAGGGGGTATTATAGCCAACAATTTCAAATTTTTTGCAGGGTGG
>JAUWJP010000035.1 GCA_030607635.1 Candidatus Aminicenantota bacterium | reverse complement strand
TAACTAGTTATCATAAAGAGGCAAATATGTCAAGAAAAACCTTTGATTAAAATAAAATCACAATGATGGTAGAATATAATTTATAGTAAAGTGCAAAAGTCGAGGGGCTTGTTAAATCAACCCCCTACAAAAACCACGTGTGGGTTTATTAAATCAAATCCCGACGTAGATTTGCCCTTTTAATTTGAAATAAAATTGAAATAAGTGAACAGTTTAGGTATAAATGCTAATGAGCAAAAAAAGCAATAAAGGAGAGTTTTGAATGAAAATTATAAGTGATGCCATTCAATTTATTTCCGAAAGTCGTTATCTTGAGTTTTTGGCTGCCCTGGTCATTACCGTCATTATTGCCTTCCTGGCCAAGATCATTCTAAAGCAAGTATTGAAACCTCTGGCGTAAAAAACAAAGACGAAAATTGATGATATCTTTATAAAGAGCGTCTCTTCAATTATTTTCTATATTGCCCTCCTGTTAGGATTCAAGGTCGGCCTGCAAAATTTTGAGGTCGGAGAAAATATTCAGGCTATTTTCGACGGCATAATCAATACCCTTTTAGTCTTTATCGTAACTGTATTTCTTCTTAAAATCATTTCCGGTTTTGCTCTCCAGTGGACGAAAGAATGGAAATTCAAGACAAAAACAACCGCAGATGAAAGACTGATTCCTTTCCTCCAGAAAATCTTAAAAGCTGTTGTCATCATTTTAGCTTTGATTTTTGCTTTCAATGCCTGGAAAATAAACATAAGTCCTCTCCTTGCTACTGCTGGAATTGCAGGCCTCGCAATAGGTTTAGCTGTAAAAGATTCTTTGAATAATATCCTGGGAGGGCTTCAACTTGTTCTGGATAAAACTTTCAAAGTGGGAGATAAGGTTCAGTTAGAATCGGGGGAAATGGGAGTCATCCTGGATATTGGCTTGAGAAGCACAAAATTAAAGACATACGACAACGAAGTGATATACATCCCCAATGGTTATCTGGCCAATGCCAAGATTAAAAATTTCACTCATCCTGATGTTTCCATCCGCGTTAATGTCAATTTTGGAGTTGTTTATGGCTCGGATACAGAAAAAGTTCGACAAGTAGTCCTCGAAGTCGTAAAAAAAATAGAGAATGTTATTGAACAACCCGAACCTGTGGTTCAGTTTTTAAAAATGTCTGATTTTTCTCTGGATTTTGTCGCCAGAGCATGGGTAAAGAGCTATGCAGAAGCCTATTCAACTCAGCTTAAAATGACAGATGAGATCTATAATGCCTTGAACAGGGCCAACATCGGCATCCCCTTTCCCACTAGAACTATTTACACTAAGAAAACTGATTGATGAAAAGGAAAAAGTTATTACGTTGACAAGGTGATTTTTTTTATTTTCAAATTAAAATTAAGACAACTTAAGTCTATGAGGTTAGAGCAATGATCACTCGCGCGAAAGACAAAATATGTGAAGTAAAGGATTTTCCCAAACCCGGTATTGGCTTTAAAGATATTACGCCATTAATGCAGGATGCAGCCTGTTACAATTATGTGATTGACAGAATTGCATCCTGGGCAAAGAAGAAAAAACCTCAGATTGTGGCAGGAATTGAGTCACGAGGTTTTCTTTTTGCTGCTCCTGTAGCCCATCAATTAGGACTTGGATTAGCCATTATTCGGAAGAAGGGAAAGCTTCCCCGGAAGACTATTTGCTTCAAAGCTCCGAATGAGTATGCCGTCGAATATTTTGAGATGCACACCGATAGTATCCTTCCTTCGCAGAGAGTTCTCATTGTCGATGACCTGATAGCCACGGGTTCCTCCTGCATAAGCGCCATCGATTTGGTGAAGAAATTAGGAGGGGAAGTTGTTGGGTTTGCTTCAGTTGTAGAACTTGTTTTCTTAAAAGGAGTGGACTGCGTCAAGAAAGCTCACCCAGATGTTGATATCCTTATCTTAATTCAATTTGAAGAGTAAGAGAGGAAAAATGCAGGAATTAATAAACCGCTTCTTTAAGCTAGAGGAAAATAAAACCTCGATACGGACTGAAATGTTGGGAGGTTTAACAACCTTCATGACCATGTCGTATATCATTTTCGTTCAGCCTGCTATCCTCTCCGCTGCCGGGATGGATAAAGGGGCAGTCATGTTTGCCACCTGTGTCTCCAGTGCACTGGCTACTCTTTTAATGGGGCTCTTGGCTAAATATCCTATAGCGCTTGCCCCAGCTATGGGCCACAATATCTTTTTCGCTGTTATCGTCTGCGGGACTATGGGGTATTCGTGGCAGGTAGCCCTTGGAGCTGTTTTCATATCAGGCTCGATTTTTATTATCCTATCTGTCCTTAAGGTTTGGGGGGGCCTGATCGCTTCTGTCCCTGACTCACTCAAGCATGCCATAGCAGTAGGCATAGGCCTTTTAATTGCCCTTATCGGTCTTGAATACGGAGGCCTTGTTGTAGATACACCAGGGGTCTTGCTAGGTCTTGGAGAGCTAACCAGCAAACCAGTGGCCCTTGTTTATTCGGAGTGGTGGTAACTTCTGCTTTGATGGCTCTAAGGGTCCATGGAGCCATTCTTATAGGTATTCTGGCCACCGCACTTCTGGGCATTCCTTTAGGTGTGGTCGAATACCAGGGTATCGTTGCTGCTCCTCCCAGCGTTTTGCCGACTCTCTTCAAGTTGGATATTTTGGGAGCTTTACAAACAGGTCTTGTTACAATTATTTTTATTTTTTTCTTTCTCGATCTCTTCGACACCATGGGCACCTTGATTGGTGTTAGTGAACCTGCTGGCTTTATGAAAAAAGGAAAACTTCCCAGAGCCAATCAGGCAATGCTCTCTGATGCTATCGGGACAGTAGGAGGCGCTCTTCTCGGAACTTCCACAGTAACAAGTTATATTGAAAGTACTACAGGCATTTCCCAGGGCGCAAAAACAGGTTTAGCCAATATCTTTACTTCCTTCTTCTTCTTAATAGCGCTTTTCTTCGGTCCTTTAGCTGGGATGATCGGTGGTGAGTATGCTTATAAGGGGCTAACTCTTCATCCTGTTGTTGCTCCTCCGTTAATTATTGTCGGTTATTTAATGATGAAGTGTGTGACTCGCATTAACTGGGAAGATTTGACCGAAGCCATCCCTGCCTTCTTGACTATAATCATAATGCCCTTAACTGTGAGCATTACAGAAGGAATTGCCTTCGGTTTTATTTCTTATTCTCTTTTGAAACTTGTAACTGGAAGAGGGAGGGAGGTGCACTGGATTATCTACCTTTTTTCCGTGCTTTTTATCTTTCGCTATTTGATAAAATGAGAAAATGATGAAACTTCCAAAAGGCTCTTCTCTTATTCTCCTTCTCTTTCTCCTTATCTTGGCTGTAAACTGTGCCAGGGTTATCTATAAGCCCGAGATGGCTTTTGGCCCTTCAGAAGCCAGATGGGTTGAAAAGACCATGGCCAGGATGACCTTAGAAGAGAAGATTGGTCAGATGGTGTCCTGGCGCTATAATGGTAAGTTTGTAAACCTGGATAGTGATTACATCAAGAGCCTTAAGTCATTGATTGCAAAGCAAAAAATTGGAGGTTTGATTCTCTTCGGGGGAGAGGTTTACGAAACAGCTCATTTAACAAATGCCGTACAGAAACTGGCAAAAATACCCCTGTTGATTGCTTCTGATTTTGAAAGAGGCGTCGGGAATCAGATTTCAGGCGCTACCTTATTTCCCCCTCTTATGGCGGTAGGGGCAACTTGGTCTGAGGAGCAAGCCTATCTCATGGGCAAAGTAACCGCCCTTGAAGGAAGAGCTCTTGGGATTCATATGACTTATTCTCCTGTGGTTGATGTGAATATCAACCCTGAGAATCCTATCATCAATGTCCGTTCTCTTGGTGAAGATCCAGAACAGGTTAGCCGTTTGGCAATTGCCTTCATAAAGGGCTGCCAGGAAAATGGCCTGATAGCTACAGCCAAGCATTTTCCTGGTCATGGGGATACGGATCAGGACTCTCACAGCCTTCTTCCCACCATAGGAGGAGATCGAAGCCGCTTGGATAAGGTTGAACTCTATCCTTTTAAACAGGCTATCGAGGCTGGGGTACAGGCCATCATGACCGCTCATCTTCAGCTTCCTGCACTTGACCCTACTCCAGATACTCCTGCCACTCTTTCTCCCCTCATCATAACTGGTCTTCTAAGGGAAGAGATTGGCTTCGATGGTCTTATCGTCACAGATGCTATGGAGATGGGAGGAGTTACCACGCTTTACTCCCCAGAAGAGGCGGCTCTGAAAGCTGTTCAGGCTGGGGTGGACATAATACTCCTTCCTCCCAAGCCAGATGATGTCATCGAATCTCTTATCCAGGCTGTAAGGAACGATCAAATTTCAGAAGCAAGAATCAATATATCTGTGAAAAGAATTCTGGAGGCAAAGGCAAGGCTTGGCCTCCATGAAAAAAGACTGGTGGATTTAGATATTCTGGATGAGATGGTAGCTACAAAGGAACATCTGCAGAATGCAAACCAGGTGTTTGAGAGTTCGATCACATTAGTCAAAACTGAAGGGCCAGTTCTTCCTCTCTCGGGCTCAACTCAGAAAATCGCTGTTTTTTCGTTGAGTAGCGATCCAGGAGGCTACTTTGCAGGAAGAACTTTTATTCGAGAAGTCAAAAAAAGATGTCCAGGCCTGATTAATTTTTACGCTGATGCATTTACAGGAGAAGAATTTATTCAAGAAGCAGTAGAGAACTCAAGCAAAGCAGATGTTATCGTCTTTGCTCTTTTCTCCTCTCTTAGCGCCTGGAAGGGGACTGTCGACCTTGATTTTAGACATATCCAGCTTGTCCAGGAGGCAGCAGCGAATTCCACACCAGTTGTTGTGGTCTCTTTTGGCAGCCCCTATTTTTTGAAGCATTTTTCTTTTGTCGATTCCTACATCTGTGCTTACAGATGGGCTGAGCAAGCTCAAAAAGCTGCTGCTAAAGCTCTCTTCGGAGAGATAGATATAAAGGGAAGATTGCCCGTTTCCCTGCCTGGCCTTTATCCTGCAGGCCATGGTTTGGCATTATCTAAGAGAGGGAAAGCACCTTAATTTTTTAATGAAGACCAAAGCTGAGGAAGAATATAAGGATCAAATTCCCGATCAGGACTTTAGTAGGTTTTCCCGATGCTGGCGTACATAAAAGAAGGAAATAGCGGGCCTGTTGCCCAAAAGGGACAAATTCTTTTATCTCATTTTTAAGGAGCGTTATGATGAAACGAAGAGATTTTATTAAGTGTGGTTTTGGAGGGGCAGGCCTGGCCGTGGGCAGCGGCTTGGCATCAGGCGCGGATAATTCCCCCTCTTCCCCTGGCAGAAGTGATTACGGCCACCCCTGGTGGGTTAAGATGATTCCGAGACCTAAGTTGGCCGTTGATGACAATGTTTATTCAAGATTTAAAACGAGTAATAATGTATTCGGTTCCTTTTCCAGATATTACGGGATGGAAAATAGAAAAAAACTGATGAGAGAGAGCAGGGACAAAACCATAAAGTATTACCTTGAAAAGCGTCCTGGCTATAGACTTGAAGACCGGGCCCTGGCTGATGCGGCCTGGGTTATATCTCGGTTAGGAGGTTTGAATAGAGGTACCCGGGCCTGGACAAGTAAATCTGTGCGCACTCCTGAACAACGAGGAGTGGAGAATTATAAAGGGAACCCCGAAGAAGCAGCCCATTTAATTAAAGCAGCAGCCCGCTATTTTGGTGCAGCTACAGTCGGAATAACAATACTTGATCGAAGACATATTCATTCACAAGAAAGAGGAAAGGCAATTGTTTTTGAGTCAGCAGACGAACCTTACGAAGATGAGGAAAAACTTGTGATACCTGATAAATGCAAATATGCCGTAGCCTTGAGTGTCCAGATGTCTCTTGACAATCTTCAGTGTTCACCTACCGCTATCAGCAGTGCTGGTTCTTCCATGGGCTATAGTCGATGTGAGTTTCTCGTGGCAGGGCTGGCACAATTTATCAGAGGGCTGGGTTATGTAGCTATCCCCAGTGTGAATGATCTGGGTTCGAGCGTTGCCATCGGAGTGGATGCCGGTTTGGGAGAACTGGGGCGCACAAACCGACTGATTACACCCGAATTCGGTCCATGCGTCCGCCTTTGTAAGGGCTTAACCGACATGCCTTTGGCTGCTGATAAGCCTATCGATTTTGGGATTCTGGAATTTTGCAAGGTATGTAAGCGCTGCGCCGAAGCTTGTCCTTCTAACTGTCTATCGTTTGATGATGAACCAAGCTTTCAAGTGAAAGGAGAGTGGAATAATCCTGGTCATCAGGCCTGGTTTGAGGATTCCCCCAAGTGCCTGGCATACTGGCAGGAGTCAACTTCTGGCTGCAGCATCTGTATTCCAGTTTGTCCCTGGGCAAAAAAGGATAAGACAATGATTCACGAAATAGTAAAGGCTACGAGCGCCAAAATTCCAGCGCTGGATATGTTTTTCAATACCATGGATGAAGCTTTTGGCTACGGAAGACAGAAGAGTGCTGATAAATGGTGGTCTCTCAACCTGCCTGAGTACGGCATTGATACAACTCAAGGAAAGGGGTGAGCAATGGCTGAAAAAGGGAAATTCCTTGTAGTGAAAATAAAGAAGAGCCCCTGGTTTATTTGGGGGCTGAGGGCTTTTTGGGTTCTCTGGCTTTTATTCTGGGCTGAAGTTAGCGTGGGTTCTTGGAAAGAGTTAGAGCGAAGAGCCTTTGTCATTTCGTTGGTTATTTTGTTAGTGAGCTTGGTTGTGGGCTCGTTCCTCTGGCTTTGGGGATATCTAAGATTTAAAAAAGTTTCGTGAAGAAAGCTAAAGAGATAATAAGACATACGGCATACACAATCAAAGCTCCGTAAGATATCTTACACACTGGCAGCAGAGAGAGAGTTTATGGAAGAGTCAAGAGAAGACATATAGGATTCCCTATCTATTTTAGGTGTTGTCCAAATTGGTTCTGTTTTTTCTGCTTTTTATTTAAAGACGGCCTGAGTGACTAAATTGGCTAAACGGTTAAAACTTTTTTATGGAATCTTTTATTCTCTTTTATCCCAGTTAGTGACCAAATAGGGCTTTAGTTTTTCAAACTCAAGGCAGAGTTTTTCAATTTCTTCTTCAGCTTCTAAATTACTCATTTTTTTTGTTTTTTGGACGAAGGATGCAATAAAGCCAAAGTAGAGGGGAATCATTGATTCAAGGACAGAAGGTAGACTCATCTCCATGAAGGTGTACTTGAACCTTTGGTAGAAAAGGATGTAGTCGTAGATTATTTTTACCCAGGCTTGAGAAGGGAAGCTAAAACTTTTCTTCGGGAGTTTAATAATTTTTTCCAGCGATCGCAGATTTTCTTTTTTCAGTATCTCTCTCCAGATAAGATAGCGTTTCGCAACTCCTTCATGAAAAAGATTGAAAAGTCCATTGAAATCCTGGTGGGCTTCTTCAGGAATAACTTTGGCCTGGAAACCAAAAGTTTGCAATTTTTTGCTTCCTTTTATTTTCTTCCATTTATCTTGATTTTCTTCGATGAGAGAAAAAATCGTTCCCATGACCTGCTTAAACATAGGAGGAAGAGTAGCCACATTTTTTGGGTTATGAATTTTGGCTCCGAGAAAAGATTGGCAAATTTTATATCCATTGGCCAGAGCGACAGATGTCATCCAGATGTCGATGCCGTAATAAGCGACGTCTGTGTCCCAGATGTCTTTTTCCATGTAATGGTTGAGAACCTTTGCTGAAAAGCCGAATTCACCTCCGATAGGCTGGCGGATCTTTATGCCGTATAAGGCTCTGGTCAGAGGGTAGATCAGGGAATTTGTGATAGTCCCGTCATATTTATGTCGCGAATAGAGAGGTGTGACATAATCAAAATTCTTGAAGAGAATGGGTCCTGCCAGAAGTTGTATCCATTCTGGAGTTATCGAGCGAAGGTCTGAATCGACCACAACCACACCCTTTGCTTTTAGGGCATGGGCTACTTCAAATATCCTCCTGAAAGCTTTGCCTTTACCCGGAGTCCCTCTGAAGGTTGTTACCATTTCTGAAATAGGCGTGTGAAGGCTTCGCATATAAGGATGCATTTCGTGAGCGATCAGGATAGTTTCGAGCCCTTTATAATCTTTCATGCTCTTTCGAACGATTTTTCGGGTATTATCCGATGATCCACTATCGGAATCAACAATGATGCTTTTTAGCTTGGGAAAGTATTTTGTCAGCCCGAGCCGAACAGCTTTTAAGACATGACCTATCGTGTTTTCGGTGTTGTAACTCGGGATTCCGACTAAAAGGTCAACTTTTTTGATCTTTTTAACTTTTTCGATTGTTTTGGGAGTGAGAATCATTTTTTTTATCTCTTCAAACCATCCATACTAAGAAAAAGATATTGTTAAATATCCGATCAAAAGTCAATAACTTCCTTCGAGGGGTTGAGGAGTCGTTTTTCCCGCATCAGCATTGCAGGTGAAGCTCAAGCCTGTCTTCAATTGAAGCACTCCTTCTTGGTTAAGAGTTTAACTCTAATAGATTTAACGACTCCTGAACGAAAATCAAGTCATTGACACAAAATTTTTTTTTCTTTATTCTATACCAAGCACAATTAAATCCATGTAAAATTTGTTATTATAATAGTTTTTGGAGGAATAAATGTCTGATTTTTTCCAAAACGGGGTAATTGCTACCTTTCATAGATTGGGAGAATTAAACCTGAAAAAATTAGAAGATGACCTCAAGAATTTTTCTCGGATAAGACCCATCGCCTTAGTTTTGCCCTCTCTTTTTCGAGAATTTAAAAGCGGAGCTCTCCCCAATATTATGAATGAGCTAAGGAAGGTTAATTATCTTCGGGAAATTGTCTTGAGTCTTGATAGAGCAAATGAAGAACAATATAAAAGGGTAAAAAATTCTTTCTCTTCCCATAAAAAGCTCAGAGTGATATGGAACGATGGTCCCCGGATGAAGGGGCTCTATAAACTTTTAGAGAAGAATGACTTATTTCCAGGGGAAAGAGGAAAAGGACGAGCTGTCTGGATTTCCCTTGGGTATGTTTTAGCCAGGGGAAAAAGCCGGGTCATCGCCATGCATGACTGTGATATCGTAAACTATGATCGCGCGCTTCTTGCCCGTCTTTGTTATCCTGTGGCTAATCCCCATTCTGAATATGAGTTTTGCAAAGGCTATTACAGCCGATATACAGATATAATGCACGGCCGTGCCACTCGGTTGTTTTTTACACCTTTTATCCGGGCCTTAGAGAAGATATTAGGATATCTTCCTTTTCTGGTGTATATGGACAGTTTTCGCTATGCGTTGGCCGGAGAGATTGCAATGAGAAGGGATTTAGCTATGGCCATGCGTATCCCCAGCGACTGGGGATTGGAAGTAGGGACTTTGGCTGAAGTTTACAGAAATATGGCTTTAAGCAGAATATGTCAGGTAGACATTGCCGATGGATACGAACATAAGCATCAAGAATTGTTTCCAGACGATCCAGAAAAAGGGATTTTGAAGATGACTGTTGACATTGCCAAGTCTATTTTTCGAACCCTTGCCCAGGAAGGGGCGCAGTTTTCAGAAGGATTTTTTAAAACCTTAAGTAATATCTATTTGAAAGTCGCTCAAGAGACGGTCGTTCTGTATGAAAATGATGCTGAAATGAATAGTCTAAAGTTTGACCGACACAATGAGTCGGTGTGTGTTGAGGTTTTTGCTGAGGGGATAAAGCTGGCCGGAGAGGTGTTTTGGCAGAATCCTTCTAAAACGGTTCTTATCCCCAACTGGCACAGGGTTATTGCTGCCCTTCCTGATTTTCTCGAGCTTTTGAAGGACGCAGTAAAAAAGGATTACGAACAATACGCTTAATGAATCTGATTTCTCTTGCCCAGGGGTTTGATCCATCAAACCCCTACATAACTCCTTTTTTCTGAATGATATAATTTGACATTTCGAATCGTCGTTTTTACTATAAAGATTAGGTTTACATTTTAGGGAGCTGGCAGTAGGAGATAGGAAAAATGATTTTCTCCAAAAAGATACTGATTATTTCACTTATAGTCATCGTTATTGCCATCTTGGCTTTTTTCATCTTTTTCAGAGAAAAACCAGATGAATCTAAAGAGGTTTCCGCACAAGATTCCGCAGAAGAAGCCCGAAAGGTTAAAGAAACGCCTCTTCCTGTGAAAGTTGTCGAAGCGCAGATAGGAGATCTTATTATTAAATTGAAATCTCCTGGCGAGGCTGTGACTAACATGAAAATAAACATTAAAGCTTAAGTGGCCGGAGTTATAAAAAGCCTGAACGTGGAGGAGAGCAAG
>JAUWJP010000281.1 GCA_030607635.1 Candidatus Aminicenantota bacterium | reverse complement strand
GATGCGGGCCAATATGGAGATGTCATCAAGTTTCTTGAGAAACAGAGATGCCGTCAAATGGAGCATGATCCAGAAATATGGAATTATCTAGGTGTTGCTTACACACGCAAAGGTGATTTCGAGAAAGCTCTGAAGGCCCTTGAAAAAGCTCTCTTATTGGACAATGAATACACCGTTGTGTTTAGGAATCTTGGCAGTGCTTATTTTTCTCTCTTTCTGAAAACAAGAGATCCAAAAGATTGCCAGAAATCCATCCAGAACTACAAAAAAGCCATAGAACTCCAACCTGATTATGCTTCAGCTTACAATCGCTTAGGGGTTGCTTATAGACAGGCTGGCAATTTAGATGAGGCAATTTACTCCTGGAAGAAAGCATTGGAGTTAAGGCCTGATGTTGGCTACCCACTTTACAATTTGGGTTTTGCTTATATGGATAAGAGTGATAAAAATAAAGCTCTTTCTTATTTCAATAAATATAAAGAAAAATACTATAATTTTCTCCCCCCCAAAGAGAGAGATAAACTCAATGCAATGATTCAAAAATGTAAAGAGGAACTATGAAACACCTAATACTTTCTGTGCTTTGTCTTTTGGTTTTGATCTCGATGAGCTGTGGAATTTCAGGGAAAGTTTCCCTTGATCCTGAAAGCCGTAAATTTTATGAAATGGCCCGTCTCATAATGGTTAAAGAGGAAAAGAACATTTTCAACCATCTTCCGGACCGAGAATCGAGGCAGGAATTTATCAGAGACTTCTGGGCAAAGAGGGATCCTGATTCTGACACAGAAGAGAATGAATTCAAAGAAGAATTTTTTAGCAGAATAGAATACGCTAATCGTTATTTTAGAGAGGGTATACCAGGATGGAAAACTGACAGGGGAAGAGTATTCATTTATCTTGGTCCTCCAGATAAAATCGACCAGAGACCTTATATCAACGATCCTAATGTCAAAGGATTAATCTGGTGGGGCTATTATCGCAATGGAATCGGTATTGAGTTTATAGATACAAGGGGAGATGGTAGCTATGTTATTAATAAACATATGGGATCTTTAGGAAACTTGCTTTGGGCGATTGATAAAGCAAAATCTGGCCAGACCTTCATTCCATCCGGATCAAAATATTTAGATTTTGATATAAGATTCGACAGAGAAAAAAAAGAGATTGAAATCTCAATTCCTGTTTCTTCCTTGTCATTTATAGAGGAGGATGGATTACTCAAAGCGTACTTTGAGTTTAAGTTCTTCATCAACGAGAAAGGAGGTTTAAAGGAAGATGAGTTCACGCAGGTAAGATCCTTTGCCAAGCCAGAAGATGAAGTCCTTCAGTTAGAGGAGATAATCTTTAATTTTCCCTATGATTTAAAACCAGGAAAGTATTATTTCGATGTGCTCGTTATCGGCAAAGAAGGTCTAGGCAAGGCAAGGAAAATCGTTGAAATAAAATTATGAGAGTAAAAAGATCTATTACTATTATAATTTTCCTCTTGTTGAGTTCGCTGTTGTTTTCGGCTCAAAAAATAAAAGAGAAAGACCTTTCTCAGAGATACAGAGAGTGGCTGAAGCTGACTCGCTATATCATTCTTTCTCCAGAAAAAGAAGTCTTTATGCAGCTCAGCACTGATAGAGACAGAGATATTTTTATCGAGACGTTCTGGAAACAGAGAGATCCGACCTCCGGCACTCCTCAAAACGAATACAAAGATGAGCACATCAAACGTTTTTTTTATGTTAATGAATATTTCAGACGGGGCACTCCAAGAGAGGGATGGATGACTGATATGGGAAGGATTCATATCATTCTCGGTCCCCCGACCAGCACTGAGAGGTTTGAAGGGACACAAGGTATCTATCCCTGCCAGGTTTGGTACTATTATGGGGATAAAACAAAGGGCCTTCCTACCTATTTTGCTATTGTTTTTTTTCAAAGAGACGGATTTGGAGAGTTTAAATTATACAATCAGACTTCTGATGGCCCTCTCAGTCTAATCATCGATAAAGGAGGGCTGGATTATTCAAACTATCAAAAGCAGTATGAGAAAATCAGAGAACTTGCTCCAACTTTGGCAAATGTTTCCATATCCATGATACCTGGTCAGTATCCTTATAATTATCGACCTTCTCCCCGGAACAGCATTATTTTAGCTGCTATTCTTGAATCTCCAAAAAAGGACATAAGTCCTTCTTACGCCACTCATTTTCTGGACTATATAGGAGTTGTAAGCACAGAGTATTTGACGAATTACGTGGAAAGTGAGACTCAGATCGCTTGGACTCAAGATTCAATTCTTGGTATAAATTTTTTGCATTTTTCAATTGTTCCCGTAAGTGTTTCTGTTGATTACTTTGAGCCCAAAGACCAGTATTACTGTAATTTTAAATTAAGCGTAAGTGTAAGAAAAGAGGAAAGTATCATCTTCCAGTATTCCAAGAATTTCCCTTTTTACTTTTCGCCAGACAGTATTGATAATGTTAGAGGAAACGGCATTTCTATCCAGGATTCTTTTCCGATAATTGCAGGAAAATACAAATTAAACATTCTTCTTCAAAATTCCGTCGGTAAAGAGTTTAGTGTTTTTGAAAAGGACATTTTGATTTCAGAAGAATCAAAGGCGCCAAAAATTATTGGCCCTGTCCTGGGATACAAATTCCAGAGTTATAGTACACCTTTTCATGTTCCTTTTAAGGCTGCCGAGAATAAATTGTTTGTTGATCCCAAAAACACTTTTTCCTCTACAGAAGATGTTGCCTTCTTTATTAATCTCACAAACGTTACAGAGAATCTGTGGAATGAGGGGAAGGTAAAAGTTTTAATAGAGGGTCTCAGAAAACAAAAACCTTTTCAAAAGTCTTTTTCTCTTGGATTAAATAATTATCCCTATTACAGAATTCTGAACGTGGCTCACTCTTTTTC
>JAUWJP010000186.1 GCA_030607635.1 Candidatus Aminicenantota bacterium | reverse complement strand
GACTGAAAAAAGATGAAAGTTTCTACAAAAGATATCAGAAACTTTTTGAGGAAAAACTTATCTCCGAAGAACAACTGGAAGCAGCCGAGGCTCAATATGATATCTCTAAAGCACAACAACAAGCCATCATGTATCAAATCGACCAAGCTCAGGCGTCTCTCCAAAGCGCCTTGGATGACTTGAGCAAAACGGCCTACAACTCCCCTATTGATGGGATTATCACAAGCCTTCGAGTTGAAGAAGGGGAGATCGCCATGATCGGCACGATGAACAATCCCGGAACAATTCTGATGACCATCGCCGACCTATCTGTGATGGAAGTAGAGGTTGAAGTTGACGAAACAGACGTCATCGGAGTCGAGATCGGACAGCAGGCTGAGGTAAGAGTCGATGCCTTCCCTGACCAGACCATCAAAGGAAAAGTGACTGAAATCGGAAGTTCTGCCCTTCAAAAAGTGACTTCATCCGAAGAATCTAGGGATTTTAAAGTTATCATAACCCTGGAAAATCCCCCAGAGAACCTTAAGCCTGGCCTCTCAGCCACAACAGATATCATCACCGCTGAAAAAACAGACATCCTTGCTATCCCGATTTCCGCTTTAGTTTTAAGAGAAAAAGAGGATAAGGAAGGAGAAAAAAAAGACGAACAAGAAGAAGGAGTCTATGTCGTCGAGGAAAATCGGGTGAAATTTTTTCCTGTGGAAAAAGGAATTATGGGTGAGATGATGATAGAAATCACCACTGGGCTTGAAGAAGGACAGGATATTGTTGTCGGCCCCTACAGTGCTCTACGCCAGCTTAAAGATGACATGCTGATCAAACCAGAAGAAAAGAAAAAAGAAGAATAATGGAACGCAAAAACAACATCATTATCTCCACAGAGAACCTCTGGAAAACATATCAATTGGGAGGGCAGGAAGTTAATGCCCTCTGCGAGGCGACATTCACTATTTCCCAGGGCGAATTTGTGGCCATCATGGGCCCCTCCGGTTCTGGAAAGTCAACCCTTATGAACATACTGGGATGTCTCGATACTCCCACAAAGGGAAACTATTATTTGAGGGGGAAATTGGTCAGCACCTTAGATGATAACGAACTCGCTTACATCCGCAATAACGAGATCGGCTTTGTCTTTCAGGTCTTTAACCTCCTTGCTCGAGCCACTGCTTTCCACAACGTGGAACTGCCCCTTATTTACAAAGGGACCCAGAAGAAAGCAAGAGAAGAAAAGACACATAAAGCGCTGGAAATGGTAGAGATGTCGGATAGAATGAATCACCGCCCCTCTGAACTCTCGGGAGGTGAAAGGCAGAGAGTGGCTATTGCCCGCGCTCTTGTTAATGAACCCTCTCTCCTCCTTGCAGATGAACCTACGGGTAATCTTGACTCCAAAACAGGGCTAGAGATCATCAACCTCTTTCGCAAAATACATTCTCAGGGAAACACCCTCATTGTGGTCACCCATGAGAGAGAAATTGCCGAGAACGCTCACCGGATAATATTCTTAAAAGATGGAAGGATTGTAAAGGAAGAACGGAAAGGATAATAATACATGGATCTTTTCAATCGTCTCCAAGGAATATTCTTCAACCCGAAGGTAACACTGAAAGCTATTTCAGAAAAACCAATCTGGATTGATGCCCTCATCATTCTCCTCATCGCCTGGGCCCTTTTTAGCTACATTACAACTCCTTACCTTCAAAAAGACACCGTTCAACTCCTTCAAAGCAGCGACAAACTCCAAGAAAGAATGGGGGAAGATAGATTCAACGAGATGATCAAACGCACAAAAAATCCTACGAAAGCCAGCGTTCTCCTCAGTAACTTGCTCTGCAAACCGGGGGGATTACTCGTCGGTTTTCTCTTCTCGAGCTTGATTATTCTTGCCATAAGCCGGATGTTTTCCACAGAAGGAAATTATAAACAGGTTCTCGCAGCCATACTCCACGCAAACTTCATCGACAAAATCCTGGGCAATGCCCTGCGCCTCGTCCTGATTCTCACCCGAAAATCTTTTATGCAGACCACCACAAGCCTGGCACTTTTCTTCCCAAAGCTGGAAGTGACTTCTCCCGCGTTCATTATCCTGAGCCAGGTTGACTTTTTCCAGCTCTGGCTATTTGGAGTTCTCGGCTATGGCCTCTCTTCTATCTTCAAGATTGAATTAAAGAAAGCCCTTATCCTATCTTACAGTTTTTGGGTTCTAAAAAGTCTCCTATATATCGTTTATGGCCTCATTGCTATTCGATTTATAGCATAAAGTCCAAGAAAGTTGGACACCGTAAGGGGAAAGACAGCGGCAGATTTTGGCACATTTCCTGAAAAAGATTTCCTTAAGAAATTAGTCAAAAAAACCTCGGGCAATAAACACGAACAAACGCATGTCAAAAACCTAGAAAAATAGGGAAATGGAATTGAGGAGAAAACAGATTCTCGCTCTTTTAATTTTTATAACTCTTCTTGTACTTCTCCTGCTGATAAAAATTGGAATCTAAAACCAAAAATCTCATCATTGTTCTAGGTCCTACTGGAGTGGGCAAAAGCTCCACCGCAGTGAAACTGGCAAAAAAATTAAAAGGAGAAATCATAAATTGTGATTCCATGCAAGTCTATAAAGACTTTGATATCGGAACAGATAAAATTCCCTTGGAAAAAAGAGGAAATATCCCTCATCATCTCCTGGATGTTGTGAGCCCCTCGACCCAATTTACGGCAGCAGACTTCGCCCGGATGGCTTTAGAAACAGCAAATGCTGTCTTGAAGAAAAAAAAACTTCCTTTCATCGTCGGAGGAACCGGTTTATATTTAAAGGCCCTCCTCAACGGTCTTTTCCCAGGAGGAGGAAGTGACCCATCGCTTCGCCAGAAACTGGAAAGGGAAGCCAAGAAGAAAGGGCTGGATACCTTAAGAGAGAAACTAAGGGAAGTCGATCCTGTCTATTATCAAAAAATTGGAGAGAAAGATAAAGTCAGGATAATACGGGCCTTAGAAGTCTTCTACTCAACTCGAAAACCTTTATCTAAACAATTTTTGAACACCGAATCTTATGTTAAAGATTTTAATATAATAAAAATTGGGTTAAAATTAGAAAGAAAGGAACTTTACACGAGGATTGAAGAAAGAGTAGATAAAATGTTCGAAAGAGGTATAACGAGAGAAGTCCAAGAGCTTCTCCAGAAGGGAGTAGGTGCAAATTCCCCTCCCTTCCGTGCCCTTGGCTACAAATATGTCTTAAAACTTCTTAAAAAAGAAATCTCTCTGGAAGAAGCCATAACTTTGACCAAAAGGGATACACGCCACTATGCAAAAAGACAGATGACATGGTTCAGGAAAATGGAGGGAATCAAATGGTTTTCTCCCCATGACTTCCCTTCGATCCTGGAATATGTTAAGAACAACTTAAATTAAAATGGAAAAAGCCATCCTGGTCCATCTCGCAACAAACAAGATAGAAAAACGAGATGCAGAAGAATCCATGCAGGAGCTGAAGGGATTAGCCAGGACAGCCGGAGCAAAAGTCGTTGGAGAAATATTCCAATTCCGGCCAGAGATCAGTCCGAAATATCTTATAGGAGAAGGAAAAATATCAGAAATTATTCGCTCGAAGGAAGAAATTCAGGCCAATCTTATCATTTTCGACCATAACCTCCGCCCTATCCAGCAGCAAAACCTGGAAGATGAGATTCAGACTAAGGTCATAGATAGAACCCAGCTAATCCTTGATATATTCGCCCAACGAGCCAGAAGCAATGAGGGAAAACTTCAGGTAGAGCTTGCTCAACTCAACTATCTCCTTCCGCGTTTGTTGGGTAAAGGAGAAGCCCTCTCACGGTTAGGAGGAGGTATCGGTACACGTGGCCCTGGGGAGAAAAAACTCGAAGAGGACAGGCGGAGAATTAAGGATAGAATCTCCAAGATAAAAAAGGAAATGATTAATCTTCAAAGAAGGCGAGCCGCTCAAAGAAAAAGCAGAAAAAAAAGTCCTGTTCCGGTTGCTTCGCTTGTGGGATACACGAATGCAGGAAAATCTACCTTATTCAACTGCCTCTCCAAGGAAAAGATGTTCACCTCTCCGCAGCTCTGTGCAACTCTGGATCCAATCCTTCGTCGGGTTAGTTTCTCTGACGGCCTTTACTTTTTCTTGAGTGACACGGTCGGGTTCATCAAAAAAATTCCCATTGAGCTGATAACTTCCTTTAAGGCCACTTTAGAGGAGCTTAAGGAGGCTGATTGCATTCTCCACATCATTG
>JAUWJP010000108.1 GCA_030607635.1 Candidatus Aminicenantota bacterium | reverse complement strand
TCAATGTTTCGAACAAAACAGATTTGTTCGCCTTCAGGAGAAAAGGCGTAGTCATGGCGGCTTCCTAAGGAAATGGGGGGAGTATCGAAGTCACCTGGTGTGACATCGACGGCTTTGCCCCCTTCAGCCGGGACGACAAAAAGATGGCTTCTTTTTCCATCTCGCCATGAATTCCAGTGCCTAAAGAGCAGATGGTCGAAAATTTTGGCCTTGACCAGGCTTTCCTCTTTCTTTTTCTCTTTTTCTTTGTTGCATTCATCGCTCTTGCAATCCGGGTAGATAGAAGAGACAAAAGCCAGGTTTTTTCCGGTTGGGGACCAGATGATACCTCTGGTTCCTGTAGAAATAGTCGTAAGTTGATAGGCTTCTCCTCCCTTGGGATCGATCATCCATATTTGGGGAGAGCCTTTTCTTGTGGAGATAAATGCAATTTTCTTTCCATCAGGAGACCAGCGAGGATTGCTATCGGCTTTAGGGCTTGAGGTGAGTCTCCACGGTTCTCCTCCTCTGGAAGGAATGATCCAGATGTCGCTATTGCTTGTGTTTCCCTCTTTATTCATTTCCGTGACTACGAAGGCGATTAGATCTCCCTTCGGGGAAATTTGAGGATCACTGACTCGCTTGAGGCGAATGAAGTCATCAAAAGTTAACGGCTTGGTGCTGGGAGCGCTCTGGAGATAAAGGGCTATCAGCAAAAGCATTAAGATGAATATGTTTGTTTTTTTCATTATTCCTCCTCTTTTTCATTTTCAAGAGATATTTCTACTTAACATAATTTCTTGCATATTTTCAATAGGGCTTAGATCATAAGATTTGATTTTTTCCTTCTTTTTTTTGATTCTAACCTTATTGACAGTGGTTCCGCAAAACTCATATTTTGCAAATCTGACCCCATTGACATACACTTTCTTCGTTTCTATAGTATAGGCTTAATGTGAGGATAATGGATGGATAAGGATATAAATCTCGCCGAGAATTCTCCTTTAGTGCGAGGTATAAAAAAAGCTTATCAGGCTGGTCAAGAAGATGAAGCTTTAGATCCAATGGTCATGGTTGATCCTTCAGGCAGGCCTCTGGGAAGGCTTGGGAAGGGAGACTATGTCATTTTTTATGACATACGAGGAGAGAGAGAAGTTGAGCTAACCGAGTGTCTTATAAACAGGGATTTCACTCACTTCCCCGTAAAGAAAGATTTGCACCTGAATTTTGTGACAATGATTGAGTATAGTTCCTCCCTCAATGTCAGAGTTGCTTTTCCTTCGGAGGGGAAAATCAAGAACACTTTCGCTGAAGTTCTCTCTGAAGCGGGAATAAGCCTCCTCAAAATCTCCGAATCTGAAAAAGAAATGCATGTCGGTTTTTTCATGAACGGCAAAAGTGATGAGATCTTTCCAGGAGAGGAAAGGATAGTCGTCCCTTCACCCGAGGCTGTTTCCTCCTATGCTCTCAAGCCCGAGATGAGTGCCAGTCAGGTTACAGGAGAAATTTCTTCAAAACTTAATGATCCCTCTTATCGAGCTATTGTTGCTAATCTGGCAAATGTGGATGTTTTGGGACACATTGAGGATAAAGCTGCAGCGCTTAAGGCTGTGGAAGAAGTTGACCGCCAGTTAGGAAGGATCATCGAAGATTGCCGCACCCAGGGCATAACACTTGTTGTCACGTCTGATCATGGAACAGTAGAAGAATGGCTCTATTCGGATGGTACGGTAAACACCGGCCATACGAAGAATCCAGTTCCTTTTGTGCTTGCAGATTTTTCTGCTGAAGCACGAGAGAGCTGGAATTTGAAACAGGAAGGGGAGCTTGCCGATGTCGCTCCAACTCTATTAGTCCTGCTGGGCCTGGCGAAGCCTGTTGAGATGAGCAGTGAAAGCTTAATTCTCCATTCTCCCAAAGAGGAAAACGAAGAGAGAAGAGTGCTCCTCCTGATTCTTGACGGATGGGGAATGAGAGAAGAAAAAAAAGGAAATTTAATTACTGAAGCTGAGACTCCAAATTTTGACGGACTGTGGGCTCATTTTCCCCGCGCTCTGCTTAAAGCTTCAGGAGAAGCAGTGGGAATGCCATCCAACACTGTGGGCAATTCTGAAGCTGGGCATCTTCATCTCGGCGCTGGAAGGCGAATCCTACTTGATCGGGTTAGGATAGATAGGGCTATAGAGGAGGGGAGTTTTTTCCGCAACGACGCTTTTCTTTGGGCTATGCAGGGGGCTAAAAAAGATCATAAGTCTCTTCATCTTTTGGGAATTGTTTCCAAGTACAGTTCCCACGGCACCATCAAGCATCTTTTTCCTTTGCTTCGCCTGGCCAAGCAGCTCGATGTGAAGCCCGTTTTCGTTCACTCTTTAATCGGTCGAAGAGGGGAGAAGCCTGAGAGCGGGGCGGCTTATGTAACCAAAGTGGAGGAGATGTGCCAATCTCTAGCCGTTGGCCAAGTCGTCACTGCTATGGGAAGATTCTGGGCATTAGACAGAGAGGAGAACTGGAATCGAGTTGAAAAAGCTTACAGGGCTTTAGTTTATGGCGAGGGGATTCGTGTTTAAAGAAATGCTTGCCTCAAGAAACTTTTTCTTGTAAATTATCGTATTTATTAAAAGAATTAAGGATAATGTATTTAGGATAATACATAGAAGATGAGTATTGAAATTAAGGACATCCATTTCAGCTACGGAAAAGTTAAAGCTCTGGAAGGAGTAAGCCTTGATTTACCTCAAGGAGCTGTTGGACTTTTGGGCCCCAACGGGGCGGGGAAGAGCACGCTAATTCGTATCCTCCTTGGATTTCTTTCTCCAGATAAGGGTGGAGGTCGTGTTCTGGGCTATAACATCAAAGAC
This sequence comes from Candidatus Aminicenantota bacterium, assembly GCA_030607635.1. GTDB lineage: Bacteria > Acidobacteriota > Aminicenantia > Aminicenantales > Aminicenantaceae > SOIV01. Next base: position 3,279 of record JAUWJP010000108.1, on the reverse strand, counting down.
GAACAGCCCAAGATACGGCGCTATGTGGGTTATATGCCTGAAGATGACTGCTTTATTCCCGGATTGGATGCAGTTTCTTTTACCTCTTATCTTGGTGAGTTATCGGGAATGCCGCGTCAGGAGGCCATGAAACGTGCCCACGAAGTCCTTTATTATGTAGGCCTTGAGGAGAGCCGTTACCGTAATTTAGAGACTTATTCGTCAGGGATGAAACAGAGGCTCAAGTTCGCCCAGGCGTTTGTCCATGATCCTAAACTTATTTTTCTTGATGAACCGACAAGCGGTTTAGATCCCAATGGAAGAAGTGAGATTTTGGAACTTATAATGGATATCTCCTCAAAGAAGGATATTCAAGTCTTGATCTCTTCTCACATTCTTCCCGATATAGAATTGACCTGTAAATACGTCGTGATTCTAAACAAAGGGAAACTTGCAGCTCAGGGTAATATCAGCGAGCTCAAAGAGATAAGAGATCTCTATGAAATGAAAATAAAAGGTGAAGTAGGGGGTTTCCTCCGTAAGCTGAAAGCTATGAAATGTAAAGTGGAAGAAACAGAAGAGGGAATTTTTAAGGTTTACTGGCCCCCTGATCAAGACAGGCAGGAAATTTTCAGGGTTGCTGCTGAAGAAAAGATTCAGCTGAGACATTTTGTAAAGAGTGAAACTTCTCTCGAAGATCTATTTGCTGAAGTGGTAGGAGTGGATTAGTGACTATCAAAGAAAAAGGTTATTCCCACTGGGATGGAGAGTTTCTTATCAAGAAATTCCCTTGGTGGCCGATCACCCGGTATGGGATTAAGTTAACCTTCCAGAGAAGGTTCTTTAAGTTTACCTTCCCCATGAGTCTTCTTCCTGCAGTATTTTTTCTAACTGGAATATATGTTTCAGAAAGATTAGAGGATTTCCCATTCTTAAGAGGAGAAACAATACAGTTTCTGCAGATAAACCCGGGCTATTTTAAAACATATTTTACTCAAGGTTTTATGCTTTTTATTATGCTCATGATAGTGATTTTCTGTGGTTCAAGCCTAATCAGCGATGATCTCAAACATAATTCTCTTCAACTGTATTTTTCTCGGCCACTGAAGAAAAAAGACTATTTTTTGGGAAAGACCGCTGTTATTGTTTTTTTCTTATTCATTATAACGCTGATTCCCGGCCTCGTCTTTTTTATCATGAAGCTTGTTTTCTCAGGCAGCCTCAAATTCTTTCTCTCCTACCCTTGGCTTCCTCTTTCGATCATCGGTTATTCGCTTATTGTTACTGGATTTTTCTCGCTTTATTCCCTTTCCCTATCCTCTTTGAGTAAAAACAGGAGATTAGTAGCTATTCTTATTTTTGGGATTTACTTTCTCTCTGACATTGTTTATTTGATTTTTCGCTCGGAATTCAGGAGCCATTATGTTTCGCTTGTTTCCCTGAGAGCGAATCTGCAGCAGGTGGGGGCCCATATTTTTGGCCAGAAAACTCCGTATGATATCTCCTGGATTTTTTCTTTCCTGGTTCTTTTAGGTATTTTTGTTTTTGCTGGTTTTGTTTTGAAAAGTAAAGTCAAGGGAGTTGAGATTGTAAAATGAAACCGATTGTCGAAACTAAAAACCTTTCCAAATGGTACGGGAATGTTTTGGGGCTGAGTGATGTCACCCTCCAGATTGAGCCGGGGATTATAGGCATTCTGGGGCCGAATGGTGCAGGAAAATCAACTTTTTTAAAGCTTATAACGGGACAGATAAAGCCAAATATCGGTACTGTCAGAGTAAAAGGACAACAAATTAGGAACAATTACCACTTGTTTTCCATCATAGGATTCTGTCCAGAACGGGATTTCTTCTATGATGAGATGACGGGATGGCAGTTCATTACAAGTCTTTTAAAACTTCATCATTTTTCATCATCAGAGGTAGGAACCAGGGCTCAAAAGGCTCTGGAAATCGTTGAATTGATTGATGATAAAGACAGGGTTATCAGGTCTTACAGCCGTGGCATGCGTCAGAGGCTAAAATTTGCGCAGGCCATCGCCCATGATCCGGAAATTATCGTCCTTGACGAACCCTTGAGCGGCCTTGATCCTCTGGGAAGGCGGAAGATTATTCACCTTATAAAATCATATAAGGGAGAGGGAAGAACAATCATCGTCTCCAGCCATGTCCTGCCAGAAATCGAAGCTATGACCAAGCGGATTATCCTTATCCATCAGGGTAAGATTTTTGCCCAGGGTGATATTCACTACATCCGGGATCTGATCGATACCCATCCTCATATTATCTCTATTAAGTGCAGTAATGCCCGCCAGCTCGCCTCGAAATTCATTCAACAAGACTATGTTTTGAAAGTTCATCTCAGCTCGTCAAGTAACTCTCTTCTTATCGAGACCAATAACAGGGATAAGTTATTCAGCCTTTTGCCTTCTCTTTTTATAGAGAACAAAATCGAAGTGGACGAAATAACATCACCTGATGACAACCTTCAGGCCGTTTTTGACTATTTAGTAGGAAAGTAGGATGAATCAAAAAAATACTGGGAGATTGTCTTTTTTCCTGGACTCAGTGAAAAATGTTTATTCCATCTTCTTTTCAATGGGAAGAAAGGCGAAAAAGACAAAAATCTTTTTCTTATTCAGTTTTTTACCAGTTGTGATTGCTTTTATTATTAAATTTAATCAAATTTTTTCGGGCCGCGGTAAAATTCAGGGTATTTATGTCTTTTCCAACTTGATTGTAGTCTTCTATCTTCAATTTCTTATCCTAATCCTGGCGCTTTTTTTCGGCACATCGGTTGCCTCAGAGGAAACAGAAGGACAAACATTGGTCTATTTGACAACACGGCCGATTTCTAAATCCGCAATCGTTCTCGGAAAGTATTCGGCCTACACGACTCTGGTTATATTGATGATGAGTGTTGGGGTGCTTTTATCGTTTCTTATCTTGAACGTGAATAACTTGGGTAATTTTTCCTTGTATAAGATTCTTCTGAGAGATGTGGTTGTTTTAGGCTTGGGCCTTATCTGTTATACAGCGTTTTTTACTTTTGCCGGGACTTTTCTGAAGAAATCTATCATAGTCGGGCTTGTTTTCAGCTTTGGCTGGGAAAACGTGATCCAATATTTTCCAGGCTCCACCCAGCGCTTTTCCATCATTCATTATCTCAAATCCTTGCTGCCAGCTCCTGGAACAGGAAGGTTTTCCATTCTGATGTTCAGGCTGGAGCAAACCCCTACAGGGAACGCTATCTTCATACTTTTTCTAATTACGGTCCTTTTTCTCTGTGTAGCCTCAATTC
>JAUWJP010000111.1 GCA_030607635.1 Candidatus Aminicenantota bacterium | reverse complement strand
ACGAAGTCATAGATAAAGGCTATGTGCCAGGAATCGAAAAAGTTGGAGACTTGTGGGAAAAAGGAGAATATTTTCTGCCAGAGCTTATAACCAGTGCTGAATGTATGAAAGGAGCTATGAAAGTACTCCAGCCTGAACTAGAAAAAGCCCATGTTTCGGCAAGATCCAAAGGAAAAGTCGTTATAGGCACAGTTGAGGGGGATATTCATGATATCGGCAAAAACCTTGTAGCTTCTATGCTTTCAGCCAATGGTTTTCAGGTAATTGACCTCGGAGCAGATGTGAAACTTGAAAAATTCGTTGAAAAAGCAGAGGCCGAAAATGCTGATTTCATCTGCCTTTCTGCTCTTTTAACAACAACCATGGTCGGACAGAAAAAAATCATAGAAATACTTAAAGAGAAAAATCTCGCTGGCCGGCATAAAGTTTTGGTGGGAGGTGCACCGGTAAATCAAAAATGGGCTGATGATATAGGAGCGGAAGGATACGGAGAAAATGCCATGGTTGCCGTAAAAATTACCAAAAAACTGATTGGAGAATAAAAGCTGGCCATGTCTGGACCTGTAAAAAAAATCGAAAATCTCACAGTTGAATTTGACGAAAAAATGATCTTAAGACTTATCGGATACAGAAAAAGACCCAAAGAAATAAAAGAACCGATAAAAAGCCTTATTGCAGAAGAAAAAAAGAAACTTGATTATCTCCTCCATCCTGCATCCATCTACACGATCGTCGGTTATGATGAAACGAACAAGCATCTTGTTTTTAAGGACGCTGAGAAAGTTGCAATTTGTATCTGTACTATAGGACCCGAACTCGAACAAGAAGTCAAAGAACTTATGGAAAAAAATGAAATGACGAGAGCTTTAATCCTGGACGCCTTAGGTTCTGAAGCGGCTGAAGAGGTGGCTATCCAATCCGATCGAATACTGGCAGAGAAAGCAAGAGAGCTGAATTTATGGCCGAGCAAAAGATTTACCCCAGGCTACGCAAAATGGGAAATAAAGGAACAGCGATTTATCTTCCGGATGCTGCCAGCCGCCGACATCGAAGTCCGCCTAACAGAGTCCTGTATGATGGTACCTCGAAAGTCCGTTTCCTATCGAATAAATTTTTATAAAGAACAAAAACTTTCAACGAGAAGGCATAGTCCTAAGGTTTCTTGACAGAAAAAAAATGGAATTTAAAGGAAAGACGCATGATTAAAACAATAAGACCTAAACTGGAATTTTTAAGTAAAGAATTTATCCAAAAAATAATTGAGGAAGCTTACGAAATCCTCGAAAACCAAGGAGTGGTTGGCGAAAACGAAGAAGCCTTAAAGCTTTTTAAGGAAGCCGGAATGAGAGTTGATGAGCAAGCCCAAAGGGTTCACATCACCCAACAGCTTGTAGAAAGTTCCCTTTCTTCCTCGCCTTCAATAATCAAATTATACGATCGAACAGGAAAAAAAGAATTCATAGTGGGTGAGGATCATGTCCATTTTAATCCTGGATCAGCTGCCATCACCATCCTCGACCATAAAACATCAGAGGAAAGGAAGGCTGTGAGCGAAGACCTGGTTAAGTGCTGTCGCCTCACGGATTGTCTAGAACACATTGACTTTCAGAGCACTGGAATTGTAAGCTCCGATGTTCCGGATTTAATCTCTGACAGCTACCGCTTGTTTATAGGGCTTCAATTTTCGGCAAAACCTGTTGTTACCGGAACATTCCGGGTTGAAGGGTTTAAGCCAATGCATGATATGCTTGTTGCGGTAAGAGGCGGAGAAAAAAACCTGACCGAAAAACCCCTGGCTATTTTTGATGCCTGCCCCTCCCCTCCTCTGAAATGGAGCAATCTAACCACCCAGAGCCTTATTGATTGTGCCCGGGCAGGAATTCCTTCAGAGCTTATTTCTATGGGGATGACTGGAGCAACATCTCCAGTGACCATTGCCGGAACTCTTGTCCAGCATGTAGCAGAGAATCTCTCAGGGTTAGTTATCACGCAGCTTGCAAAAAAAGGAGCTCCTGTTATTTTTGGAGGCTCCCCATCCAGTTTTGATATGAGAAAAGGAACAACTCCGATGGGAGCCATGGAGACAATGATGATTGATTCTGCCTATACCCAGATTGGAAAATATCTAAACCTTCCTATCCATGCTTACATGGGATTGAGCGATTCGAAAATCAATGACGCTCAGGCAGGATTTGAAACTGGAATTGGAGCTGTCATGGCAGCACTCTCCGGTGTTAACGTTGTCTCAGGTCCGGGGATGATGAACTTTGAAAGCTGCCAGAGTCTGGAAAAACTAGTAGTCGATAATGAGATCTGCAGCATGGCCTGCAGAGCGATAGAAGGGATTTCTCAACGGGACGAGCCTATTGCTAAAAATCTGTTCGAGGGTTTTACCCAAGAAACCCAGTTTTTAACCATGCCCCACACTCGAAAGTGGTACAGGAAGGAACATACCTTTCCTGGAATAATAGACCGTGATACCTATGACTATTGGGTTTCCCTTGGAAAAAAATCAATTACTGATAGGGCTTCAGAAGAAGCAGAAAGACTTCTTAAAGAAAATCCCCCGTCTCTTTTGGATGAGGATATCCTTCAAGATCTTCGAAAAATTATGGATTCCGATGCCAAAGCGTGCGGTATAAGTTCCCTCCCTGAAATAAAATTATAGGCTAACCTTTTTTGGGGCTTTAAGGGGTTTGAGGCTGTGCTCCTCCAGAATCACATTCAACTTAGGGATTTCCACACTCATAAATTCATTAAACTTGCTGGCAAGTGCATTCACAGCTTCTGATAATTCCTTAAGCTGTGATAACTCTGTCTTTGTCGGAACTGATGGATACCCTGAGATAGACGCGCCCAACATCATAACTTGGAGGGAAAGAGAACCTCCCCTGAGAGCCATTTCCATGGAGCCTCTGTATCCGAATCCCTTGGGTATAATTTCTTCTTCTAACTTGGCGAATTTCTCATCAAAATTTTTGAGGGCAGTTCGAACAATTTCTGGAGTGTCTTCTTTTTCTTTCAGCGCTTTATTCAACTTCTCAAGCTGCCGCCTTATATTTCTTGTAGCTGTGACAGATAAGCCCATTTTCTTTGAATGAGCCATAACTTCAACGATTTTATCGCTCTGGACAATTCTTTCTTCCTCTTTCATTTGAAACCTTGGATCGGGGTAAACAATTCCTTTTTTCATCAGTTTCTGGTCCCCGACTAACAATTCAACCGTATACTCTCCAGACGCAATAAAAGGCGATTCAATAAACCCTATGCCTGAGGACTTAATCTCTTTTCCTTCCTTTGTCTTAGGAATATACCGCAAGTTCCACGTATTTTTTTGAAAACCTTCTCTTTTTAAAAGCTTGAGTTTGAATATTGTATCGCCTTTACTGTCTTTTATAAAAACTTCAGGCCTCTCTTCGGGCTTCGTTCTAAAGTAAGAGGTTATGGTCATACCGAAAGAAGGATTTTTAGCAGCATAAATCTGCTTGCTGAAATATTCGCGGGTGGTTGACCGCAGAAATTGAGTTGCAGGCCTGATATTAAACAAGTATGAGCCAGAATTAAATACTTCTTCTGTCATCTCCTGGAGAAGAGAAATGTCATCCATGATCCAAACTCCCATCCCATGCGTTCCGATAATCAGATCATTCTCTCGAGGATGTATGGCAATGTCCCGCACAGCCGTGGTCGGCAAATTATTCTTGAGCGAAAACCAGCTTAGCCCACCGTCAAGGGAGGCATAAATCCCGAATTCTGTCCCGACAAAAAGAAGGTTTTTGTTTTTCAAATCCTCCCGAATTACATGTACCCAACCAAAAGGCAGGTTTCCCTTGATGGATTTCCAGGTGTTGCCGTAATCCATGGTTTTATAAACATAGGTTCCATAATCATCATGGCGATGGCCATCAAATACAGCATAGGCTGTCCCTGCCTCAAAACGGGATGCTTCGATACGAGAGCACCACGTGTTCGGAGGAAGGTTTTTAATTTTCTTTACAACATTTTTCCACGTTTTCCCGCCATCACGAGTTATCTGGACATTTCCATCGTCAGTTCCGCACCAGATGACTCCTTTCTCAACAGGTGATTCAGAAATAGTGATTATCGTACAATGGATTTCAGCTCCGGTATTATCCTTGGTTATGGGACCGCCCGAATCTTCTTGCTTCTTTGGATCATTCGTTGAAAGGTCCGGACTGATTATTTCCCAACTATGCCCGCCACTGGTGGTCTTGAATAAATAATTTCCTCCTGTATAAACAGTTTTCGGGTCATGAGGGGAAATGTAAATTGGTGAATTCCAGTTGAAACGATAAGGAGGTTCTTTGATAGAAGCCTGGGGTCTTATATTTTTGCCTTTGTTAATCCTCATATCAAAACGAGACAATCCATTCATTTGATAGTTTCTGTAAATGATATTTGGATCAGTGGGATCTACTTGAGCGTAGAATCCGTCTCCTCCACCTATCGTATACCAATCAGCGTTTGTAATCCCCGCAGTGTCTATACTGGCACTCGGTCCTCCCCAACTGCCGTTGTCCTGCAAGCCGCAGTAGACATAATAGGGTTTTCTCATATCAAACCCAATCTGATAAACTTCTGCCAGAGCCATATGCTGGATAGCGTGCCAGTTTTTGCCACCGTCGTAAGTGATATCTATACCACCATCATTCCCATCTATAAGATGAAGAGGATTGGATGGGTCTATCCAGAGAGCATGATGGTCAGGATGAGTTCCTCCTGAAATGGATTTAAATTTCTTGCCCATATCTTTTGAGACATAGGACCCTCCGGAGAAAACATAGACAACCTTATCATCGCTGGGATCAACGCGAATCTGGCTGTAGTAAAAAGGCCTGGAATTTACCCGCTCATAGGTTTCTTTGTCGCATGTCCTTTTCCAGCTCTTGCCTTTATCTTCTGAACGCCAGATTCCGGCGTCTTCGTGCTCGATAAGGGCATAAACGACATTAGGGTTGCTCCGCGAAACATCGATTCCTATTCTTCCCATCACTCCTTCTGGTAAATCCTCTGTAAGCTTCGTCCAGGTTCCTCCACCATCTGTTGTCTTATAAAACCCGCTCCCTGGACCACCGCTTGAAAAATAATAGGGAAGCCGGCGGTGTTCATAGGTAGCTGCATAAAGAGTCAGGCTGTCTGAAGGATCGATGGCTAAATCTGCAACGCCAGTATCCTCGTTTACGTAAAGAACTTTTCTCCATGTTTTTCCGCCGTCACTCGTTTTGTAGACGCCCCGCCACTTATTCGGACCCCAGAGATGGCCCATAGCTGCAACGTAGACAATATTCGGGTCTCCGGGATTAATGATTATTCGGCTGATATGACGGGTATTTTTAAGGCCCATGTTCTTCCACTTCTTTCCTCCATCGATGGATTTATACACGCCATCCCCTATGGTGACACTGTTTCTGCATGTTGCTTCTCCTGTTCCTACCCAGATAATGTCAGGATGAGATTGAGCGATAGCAATATCACCCACAGAGACTGTATTTTCTTTATGAAAAACAGGCGCCCATGTGATGCCGTTATTTACTGATTTCCAGACGCCACTCGGACCTATGGCTGCGTAGATAATCCACGGCTCTTTTTCTACGACATCGATATCCACAACGCGGCCTCCCATAACTGCAGGTCCGATGCCTCTCCATTTGATTTTCTCATACAATTTGCCGATCTTATCAGCACTCTGTCCGTATGTGTCTAAAGAAAAACAAATAAAAGAGAGAATAATTCCCAGGATGATAAATAAGCTGGCTTTCTTCATGACTTCTCCTTTTTCGTCTAAGGAATTTCCTTTAGTTAAAAAAAATCTTAGGAAAAACATTCTATTCTATATAAAGTCATCGGAAAAGAAAATAATTTTATGGTTAAGGCCTTCCTTTTTTAGCGTTCTTCGCTATTTTTGTAAACAAAAAGGATTTTGATGCGTATTAGATATAGATGCATCCTTTTTGTCTTTTTTGACGTATTAATAAATGAACCTGATGGATAATAATATTTTCTTAATTAACGATCTT
>JAUWJP010000038.1 GCA_030607635.1 Candidatus Aminicenantota bacterium | reverse complement strand
TTGACAACTATCATAAGTCCCCAAGTCCAGATAATCATTATCACAATCGCCATTATTTTAATCGCTTTCTCTATCTATGGAATAAAAAGAAAAATATTGATTGGAGAAAAAGCATGAAAAATAAGATATTGTTTGTCCTTATCCTTCTTTTCCTTATCTCAGGATCTATCCCTCTTCAAAGTCAGCAGAGCTTTACCTTGAAAAAAGACATCGTTGTCGCTGAAGGCGAAGTCCAAGATAATATCGTCACTTTTGGGGGAGTAGTCCATATAAACGGAAGAGTCAAAGAAGGCGTTATCGCCTTCGGAGGAAAAGTTATTATAACTGGCGAAGTAGAGGATGTAGTTTTAGGATTCGGCTCAACCATCACTCTGGAGCCCACAGCTCGCATCAGGGGAGATGTCGCCTCTATAGGAGGCACACTCATCAAAAAGCCCGGGTGCATTGTCGAAGGAGATACGATTTATTTTAAGACTTCGGAAGACATCACAAAGTTATTTGAGGAAGGATTAAGAGGTTTCCTTTCTGTTTCTCTGATTCCTTTACTTTTGATTATTAAATTGATCTCTGTTTTCATCTGGTTTCTCCTTGCCTTATTTATAACAGCTTTTTTCCCTCGTCAGATTTCCTATGCCTCTGCTCAAATCAGAAAATCCTTCTGGCCAATTACTGGCACAGGTCTTTTAAGCATTATTATTTTTTCCGGTTTAATCATTTTTTCAGCCTTACTTTCCCTGGTTTTGATAGGTATTCCTATCCTCTTCGCTCTCATTATAATAGGCTTTGTCATTAAAATCTTTGGTCGAGTTACCCTTTTCTACTTCTTTGGAGAAAGCCTTATCAACGCTTTCGGGAAAAGCAAAATATCTCCGCTTCTGGCTGTCATTCTAGGTATGATTCTTGTGAGTCTCGTTTCCTTTATACCTGTTGTCGGCGGTCTATTCCCCTTCATTATGAGTATAATAGGTTGGGGAGTAGTTATAAGGACAAAATTCGGGACAACTGAGAAATGGTTCAAAAGAGTGTAGCAATTAAAAAATTAATGGATGGGAGTTAGGGAGTCACAGATAATCTGAATCTATAACTCAAGAATTTCCTTTTCCTTGGTTTGGGCGAGCTCTTCTATTTTTTTATTGTATTCATCGGTTACTTCCTGAAGCTTATCATAACCCCAATATTTATCATCCTCAGTAATCTCTTTTTTCTCTTCCAGTTCTTCGATTTCTTCCTTGCTCTCTCTTCTCATGATGCGGAGAGCGGTTTTCTCATCTTCCAACATTTTTTTAATGTATGTGGCTATTTCCTTTCTTCTCTCTTCATCCAGAGGAGGAATCGGTATTTTGAGTATTTTGCCGTCATTAATTGGATTTAGATCCAGATCAGCACTCCTTATTGCTTTATCAAGAGCTTCCAACAAGGATGGATCCCATGGCTGGACAGTGATCAAGGTAGGATCAGGAACTCCCAACGTCGCCATTTGATTTATAGGTGTTAAGCTTCCATAGTAGTCAACTTTTATATCCTCAAAAAGACCAAGGTTCGCCCGGCCCGTTCTTAATTTACTCAGATCTTTTCGAAAATGCTCCGTGGAAGTTTTCATCTTTTTTTCAAGCTCTCTTAATATGTCTTTAACCATCCTTATTCCCCTCTAAAAGACTGAATAATAAGCAAAAACTCCTTTTCAATGGGTAGTTCAATAAATCCTAGTGCCAACTTTCTGGCCTAAAACTACCTTTTTTATGTTTCCTCTCCTCTTAAGGTTGAAAATTATGATAGGCAACTCATTGTCTTTACACAAAGAAATCGCTGTCGTATCCATAATCTTCAATCCCTTCTTGATGACATCAAGATATTTTATAGAACTAAACTTTCTGGAGGTTTTGTCCACCAAAGGATCGGCTGTATAAACACCATCCACCTTTGTCGCCTTCAATATCACCTGAGCCTTGATCTCCAAAGCTCTTAACGCAGCCGCAGTATCAGTGGTGAAATAAGGACTGCCGATACCTGCGCTGAAGATGACAATTCTTCTTTTTTCAAGATGCCTTATTACCCTTCTTTTTATAAAGGGCTCAGCTATGGCTTTGATCTCAATAGCGCAGATGTGGCGGGTGAAAACGCCCTCTTTCTCCAGAGCATCCTGAAGGGCAATTCCGTTCATTATAGTAGCCAGCAGACCCATATAATCAGCTGAAGCCCGGTCCATCCCTGCTTCTGTTCCATTTATCCCGCGAAAGATATTCCCTCCACCGATCATGATGGCAACCTGAACTCCCAAATCATGAGTTTCTTTTATCTCTTGGGCGATAGATTTTGCAGTATCGAGATCAATCCCGTAAGGAGCATCTCCTAAAAGAGATTCTCCAGATAGCTTTAACAGAATTCTTTTATAGGCAGGCTTAATTTGAGGCATGGTTTTATGTTATGGTTTACCCAGTTCAAACCGAGCAAACTTTTTTATGCGGATGTTCTCGCCAAATTTGGCAACATGGGAAGTAACAAGCTCTTTGATCGAAATCTTATCATCTTTTATATAGGGTTGATCCAATAAACAGACTTCCTCGTTGAATTTACCGATCTTACCCTGGACGATTTTCTCTATAATCTCTGGAGGCTTTTTTGAATCCTTGAATTGCTCTCGAATGATCTCTTTTTCTTCTTCTAAAACCTCTAGGGGAATATCCTCTGAAGATAAGTACTCGGGCGCTGAAGCGGCAATATGAATGGCAATGTTTTTCACTAATTCTTTAAATTCATCGTTACGAGACACAAAGTCCGATTCACAATTGAACTCTATAAGAACTCCTATTTTTCCATTAAGATGTATATAGGAACCAACAATTCCTTCTGCTGTGTCTCGACTCATTTTATCCTTGGCGCGCGCGTAGCCCTTTTTCCTTAAAATGACAATCGCCTTTTCTATGTCTCCCTTACTTTCCTTGAGCGCTTTTTTGCACTCCATCACTCCAATTCCTGTGCGCTGTCGGAGCTCCTTAACCATTTCCGCTGTTATATCCATCTCTTTTTCCTTGCTTAAGTACTTTTTTCAGGCTCAGTATAACCACCGTCTTTCTTTTCTTCCTCAGAAGATTTAGAGGGAGAAGGAGCCTGTTCTTCGGAGGGAGTAGCCTGGCCTTCCTCTGGAGGAACTACCTCATCTTCTGGAGTAGTTACCTCTTCCTCTTGAGTAGCCTCTTCTTCTTTTTTGGCTTCCAGGAGTTCTTTTTCCATTCTATCCTTTTTGCCCTCAATTATGGCTTCAGCTACTTTTGAGGTGAACAACTCGATGGCTCTGACCGCATCATCATTTCCAGGGATAGGATGATCTATGTTCTCTGGGTCTCCATTCGTATCAACCACAGCTACAATCGGAATATTCAGCTTTCGGGCTTCAGAAATGGCAATATCCTCTTTGGTGGAATCTACTATAAACAAAGCCCCAGGAAGTTCTAACATATTCTTTATTCCGCCTATATTTTTAGAGAGTTTCCTGTAGACCTTTTCCAGTTTTGACTGTTCCTTTTTGGATAATAATCCCCATCGTCCGTCCTCTTTCATTTCATCTAATTCAATCAATTTTTCCACGCTACCTCTGATGACACTGAAGTTGGTCAGCAATCCGCCAAGCCAACGTTGATTGACATAACTGGATTCACACTTTAAAGAAAGCTCACGGACTATATCTTGAGCTTGCTTCTTCGTTCCCACTATAAGCACTTCCTTCCCACTCTCGGCAACACCTCTTATGAACTGGAGGGCATCCTTGAAAACTCTTATTGTCTTCTGCAAATCAATGATATAGATTCCATTCCTCTGGCCAAAAATATACTCTTTCATCTTGGGATTCCACCTTTTAGTTTGGTGGCCAAAATGGACGCCTGCTTCTAAAAGTTCTTTCATCGTTACTGATACCAATGGATATTCTCCGTTTATCTCTTATGGTACTGTGGTGCCTTTCGGGCCCCCAACAATCCATATTTCTTTCTTTCTTTAATCCTGGCGTCCCTCGTCAATAAGCCTGCCCCCTTAAGATTGGGCCTTAACTCCTTATTAAACTCAATCAAAGCCCTTGAGATTCCAAGGCGAATTGCTTCAGATTGTCCAGTTAGCCCCCCTCCGTTGACACGGATGAAAATATCAAATTTATTTTCTGTTTCAGTCAGACGAAGAGGCTGTTTGATGGTGTGCATTTGACTCTCCATGTAAAAATATTCGGTGAATTGACGAGGTCTTTTATTCACATATAAAGTGATATCACCTTTTCCCGGTCGAAGAAAAACCCTAGCAACCGATGTTTTTCTCTTCCCTGTTCCGTAATACTGAATTAAACTCAAGTTTCCTCCTAAAACTGGTATTCTTGGGGCTTTTGAGCCTCATGAGGATGATGAGAACCTCTATAAACCTTAAGCTTTTTATATACAGCTCGGCCGAGCTTGCCTTTGGGAATCATCCCCCAGACTGCTTTTCGAACAACTTCTTCTGGTTTTTTATCTAAAAGCTCCTTCAATGTCTTGACTTTCAACCCCCCAGGGTAACCAGAATGAGAATAATACTTCTTCTGCTCCAGCTTTTTCCCTGTGACATTTATTTTTTCAGCGTTGATAACAACCACAAAATCTCCGCAATCAACAAAATGGGCAAACTCAGGCTTCCTCTTTCCCCGGAGCAAGACTGCTACTTCAGTGGCGAGCCTCCCGAGAGTCTTTCCTTCAGCATTAATCACCCACCACTTCTTCTCGATCTCATCCTTTTTTGGGGCAAATGTTCTCATTTCTTTAAACCTTAGATACAAGCTCTTAGCCTGCAGCGATGCTCTAAAATACTAAATCTTAGGGGAATTGTCAACCTTTACTGAGGTAAAATCAATAGTTTAACGGTAACATCCTTCTTAGTTTTATCAATGAATCCAACTTTTGACTTTTCTTCTTTTTCTTGTATAAATTTTTATCAGCGCAATCCCGATCAAAAACCCACCTATGTGAGCAAACCAGGCCACACCACCTCCTAAACCCACATTCAGCACTTGAGCTATAAACCATATTCCAAGAATAAAAAAAGCAGGAATAGGCAGAATTCGAATGAAAAAAAACAGGAAGACAAAAGTCAAGACCCTGGCTCTAGGATAGAGGATCAAATAAGCTCCAAGCACCCCTGCAATAGCTCCGCTTGCTCCAATCATCGGGACCTGGGAGTTGGGATGGAAAACAATATGGGTTAGACTTGCGCCCAATCCTGAAAGCAGATAGAAAAGGATGAATCGAAAGGGACCGAGAAAATCTTCAATGTTGTTGCCGAATATCCAGAGATAGAGCATGTTGCCAAAAAGATGGAGAAAGCCCCCATGAAGGAACATCGAGGCTATTAGAGCTAAAGGCGGCAATAATCTGGATACAGGTTCCTGAGATTCAGAGGAAACAAAAGAGACCGTTGTAAAATGAGTAATTTCATAGGGGATAGCTCCCATTTTAAAAACATAATACTGCAGTCCCTGAGGTGAAAAAAATTGGTAAACAAAAATCAGGATATTGAGAGCTATAAAAAAAACAGTGATGTAGGGAAAGCGAGAAGTGGGATTCTCATCTTTAAGAGGGATAAACATTCCGTATAAAGCTTATTAGGAGGTGAAGGTACAAAATTTGTCAAGATAAAGAGGATTCTGTTTCTCTAGCTCTATTTAAGTCCCTTCAATTCTTGTTCAAGCCTCTTTCTCTCTAACTCTTTCTTTCTTGCGTCTTGGGCTCTCTGTTGCCACATATCGGCTTCCTTGATATACCTACTTTTTCTCTCAGGATATACTGCTGCATAAATATTTCTGTAAAGGATACCCATATAATAATAGGTGAAGGAATAAGAGGGCTCCATTTCAATAGCTTTCAGCAATGCCTCTTCAGCTACTTTTGCGTGCTCTATTCTCTCTTCCTTCGACAGCTGAGTCTGAAGACGATGAGCCTTCCAAAAACGATTCACTCCTATAGCATACCATGGGATATTATTATCAGGCTCTAATCTTGTCCGATATATGTGAAATTTATAGGCTTTATCGAAATCAGGAGGTTGTAAATCTTCATAAAACTGAGCTGCATAAGCATAGCCCTCAGGACTTTCAGCGTCAAGCTCGATCCTTCGAAGATACATTTCTTCTGCTTTCTGAAAAGCTGTCTTTCCTTCTGTTTCTCCGACCTCCTGCTCGCCTGACGCGCCACTTGTTCTTACTGGCACATATTTCTTATAGAATCCAGCCACGACATAATAGTTCTCCATGTTGGTCGGCTCCAACTCAAGTATTTTCAAGTAGAGCTTTTCAGCCTCTTCAAAATTCCTCAACCTGTCATACATATCGCCCAAGGAATAAATAACATTTTTGTCGTAAGGATCGATTTCGTAGGCCCTGTTTAAAGCTTCTAAAGCTTTATCGGCCCTCTCATTATTCTCTGGAGTATCCACAGCAGGACCCCTATAAAGATTTTTGTAGCTTTCACCAAGATATTGATAAGCTTCACCCAGACCAGGATTATGGACTAAGGCTATCTCATATAGTTCAATTGCATCACGGTAACGAGCCTCACTAAAAGTCTTGTTAGCCTGGGCAAAGTAATAATTTGCTTTTAAGCCACCGAGGAATTTCCCGCAGCATGAAGAAGCAAAAATTATGGCCAAAACCAGAAAAATTGGGGGGATGGTGTTTAAATATCTTTGTCGCATAGTAACCTCCATTCTCCTTGGGTTCATTCTATTATCGCCTATAAATTTATAATAGAATTGACAAATAAAGTCAAGAAAAGCAAAAAACAGAAGGCCGGGGTCAGACTTAGCTCTTTCTCAGGAACAATCTTATGGGCGTTCCCCAGAAATCAAACTTTTCCCGCAGAAGACGTATGAAAAACCTCTCATAAGCAGGGGCAAGGGGAACTCGTGAATGAGTAAAGAGGAAAAAAGTCGGGGGAAGAATTCCCTTTTGAGTCATATACTTTATCTTCATTCTTCTCTTGTTTTTTGAAAGAGGAGGATGATTTTCGTTTATCAAGGACAAAAAATTATTCAATCGAGGTGTTTCTATTCTTTTATACCCGTTAGCATAGACCTGTTCTGCAATATCGAGAATTTTTATGACTCTCTTCCCAGATAAAGCGGAGATAAAGAGCAGAGGAGCATAATTGACAAAATCCAGTTTCTCATAAACCTTCTGTTTAAAATCTTTTGAAGTGTTAGTGTTTTTCTGGATTAAATCCCATTTATTCAATGCGATCAACAAGGGCTTTCCTGATTTATGAGATAAATGAGCAATTGCCGAATCTTGACGCGTAGGGAATTCCTGTGCATCCATAATCAAACAAATAACATCTGCCCGGGTAATATTTTTCTTCGCTTTTATGATGCTGGCTTTTTCTCTTTTATCTCGGGTACGGCTCAATTTACGAATCCCTGCTGTATCAACCAGGCAAAAAGCCTTCTTATTCCTTAATATCAGAATGTCAATGCTATCCCTGGTTGTTCCGGGTATTTCACTCACAATTAATCTCTCTTCCCCGCAGACGCGATTCACTATGGATGATTTTCCAACATTGATGCGGCCAACTATAGCTATTTTAAGAGCCTTTGTTTCCTCTTTATCAGGCGCGAGAACAGGGAGAGCGGCAATAAGAGATGACTCGAGATGCTTCAGGTTTCTTTTGTGCTCACCTGAGACGGCCAAAACGTCCTCTTCACCTAATCTATAATAATCACCGAGCTTTACTTCCTCTGAAGAAGAGTCTATCTTATTGACTACCACCAAAATCGGCTTATTCAATTTTTTCAAAGAAAAATAGAGTTCCTCTTCAGCTGGCAAAAGGCCACTTTTCCCGTCCAGCACAAAGAGAAGAATGTCTGAGTTCTCCGCTGCTTCCCTCGCCTTTTTTTTGATTTTGGATGAAAGGGGATCCCCCTGAAAATCAAAAAATCCACCTGTATCAACCAGAACAAACTCCTTCCCCTTTAAGCTGCAGCGCGCAGAGACTTGATCCCGAGTCATGCCAGGCAGAGAATGGACAAGCGACCTTTTCTCTTTTAGAAGACGATTGAATAAGGTAGATTTTCCCACATTAGGAAAGCCAACAATAGCAACTTTTGCCATTTTTTCCATAAGGAAAAGCACTCTCTCTTAAGGACTCAAATGAGGCGAAACTAATTGGCGATTAAGTCATACAGAGGCAGAAAGGGCCGGCTCAGGTTTATGTGGCCTCCCAGAGTTTCCCTTTCCTGGCCTTCGATCAAGATGAAGACCTTTTGAATAGTTTTAAAATTATAGGCAAGGGAATTCACTACCGAAAAAATTGTTGAAATTTCAGCAGACGAGCCGGAGAGATGTTTCTCCACAATCTCTTCTGAAAAATCCACATACGCCACTCCATCTCCTGTCAAAAAAAGCTCTCTCAGTCTCGTCTCTGGAGGAAAAGGTGAGATGTAGCCTTTATCGGAGCCTTTTATGAGTTCCTCGACTGCCTGCTTAGCCTGGCGAACGATTGATGAACTGGCAGTGATCTCTCTTTCTTCAGGATGCAGTAATGTATCCGCCTCTGAGAGGAAAAACAGAACAATCTTTCTTGTTTGAACAGGCCCTGAGGGAGATGGTTCAAGCACAGGAGGAGGGGCTTCGGCAGGTGGTTTTATCTTTTCCAACGCGCCGCTTCTAAAAAAAATTACAACGAGAATGGCCAAGATCGTAAGAAGGACTGCAAGAAGCGCTATTCTTTTCACGCCCATGTCTTCACCTCATTTTTGAGAATAAAGCTCGATATAATTCACCAGACCTCGATAGATTGCCTGGGCGACATTAATCTGAAATCCTTCCCTTGTCAAACTTCTTTCTTCCCGAGGATTGGAGATGAAAGCCACTTCTACCAATACAGCAGGACAAGCCACTCCTGCTAATACTGTAAAAGGAGCCTGCTTTACCCCCCTATTTGATGTTCTCAGCAGTAGATTGAGCTCTTTCTGGATGCTTTCGGCGAGCAGGCTGCTCTGCTTAAGGTAAGCTGACTGAGCCATATCCCATAAGATCATCTGTATTTCATCTTCACTTTTTCCAGTAATTCCCTCTCCAAATTCAGCAGGATTATTTTCCAGGAAAGCCAATTTTCTTGCCTCCTCATCTGTAGCATCCCTGCTAAGGAAATACGTTTCTGATCCGTGAGCATCTTTCCGAAAAGAACTGTTAGCATGAATGCTGATAAAAAAATCAGCCTTATTGTTGTTGGCTAAAGCAGCTCTATTCTCGAGGGAAACATTCAGATCTTTATCCCTTGTGAGGACGACTCGGGAAGGAAAATTCCGCTCAATAACGGATCTTAGTTTGAGACCGATTTCCAGAGCGACATTTTTCTCTAACGTGCCAAATCTACCTCTGGCTCCAGGCTCCAAGCCGCCGTGCCCAGGATCGATAACGATAGTTTTCATTCCTTGGAGAGAGGATGAGCCTGTTTGTGCCCTCGAGGAAGGTGAGGCTGTTGATGGCTGAGGGACTTTTCCTCTTGATGCCTCTTTTTGTTTTAAGCTGTCCGGTGTCTCACTCTTCTCTTCATCAATCTGGCTGAAATCAATAACCAATTTCGGTGGATCGCTGAGGGTAAAATAATCATAGCTGAAGTTTCTGGCCTTGGTCCTGATGGCCAGAATGTAAAAATTTTTTCCCTTCGACCAGCCGAAAGACTTGATAATACGACTTTCAAAGGCTCCTCTCTGAATCAGAAAGGACACGTCTGTGCTTATATTAACCATTAATAAGGATGAACTTTTCTCGATGTCGAAAGATAAGGGAGAGGATGATTCGATGATGACCCGGCTGAGAGTGGGGTAATCCTTGACAGATAACTTTATGAAAGGTTGAGTTTGAGAAAAGGAAATAACAGAAAGAAGAAGAAAGAGAATAATCCCTGCTAATAATGTACTTCTCTTCTTTCGTCTAACCAATTTTTTATTCAAGTATTATCTTTTCTGTAGGTTTATTTTGGAGGCGGCGGGAATCGAACCCGCGTCCGAAGACATTCAACAGATAGCTTCTACATGCTTATCCTCTTCTGCAATCTCGT
>JAUWJP010000083.1 GCA_030607635.1 Candidatus Aminicenantota bacterium | reverse complement strand
TAAATGCAATGGTGCAATGGGGTCTAGATGGGTCATAGAAACATTGACATCCGCCCGAATCTTTTTTAACTTATTCGATGTGGCAGAAATGAAAAATCGCTCCCTGGCCGCTATATTCCTGATATCCTCAGCAACGCTCTGTTTACAGATATCTCTAACCCGATATTTTTCTGTCTCCCAGCATTACCATTTTGCCTTTTGGGTGATCAGCATAGCTTTTATGGGGTATGGAGCAAGCGGGTCTTTTTTAACCCTTTTCAAATCTTTCAGCTCTGTAGATCGGGATACTTTCTTATCTTACAGCTCTTTTATCTATTCTCTGACCATTCTTCTGAGCTTTCTTCTCTGCAACTCTGTTCCCTTCGACTTCATAAGTATTTCATGGGATAAAAACCAGATATTTTTTATCTTTCTGTATTATTTCCTTCTATGTGTTCCGTTTTTTTTCGCCGGTCTGACAATATCTTTCGCCGTTTCCAGAGTCCCAAGGCTTGTGAACAGGATTTATTTTTCAGACCTTTTCGGTGTTGGAGCCGGTACTCTGATAGCCCTTTTCGTCTTCCTTCTCAAGGGAGATAGAGGAGTTATCATCTTTTGTTCCTTTTTAGCCCTTTTCTCCTCTTTCCTCTTTAGTTGGAGGCGGAGATTCACTTTTAGGTTTCTCCTTCTCTGTCTTATTTCTGTAGAAATTATCCTCTTCCTGAGTTCTCCTTCCTGGCTGAGCTTCAGAATCTCGCCGTACAAAGCCCTGCCCATAGCCCTAAAATATCCCCAGGCAAAACATCTCCTCACAAGATGGAATTCCATCTCTCGGGTCGATATTATAGATTCGCCCGCCATAAGATTTGCGCCAGGGCTGAGCCTCTTGTACGAGAAAGAATTACCGCCTCAGCTTGGACTATCTACAGATGGAGGGGAGCTTTCCGCCATCACCCGCATGAAAGACCCGGAAGAGCCGCAGCTTGAATTCCTTTCTTATCTTCCCTCCTCCCTTGCTTACTCCTTAACCGAAAGCCCGCGCACCCTCATCATCGAACCAAAAGGAGGGCTGGATGTTCTCTCTTCTCTATATTTCAATGCTTCTCAAATCAAAGTAATCGAGGCTAATCCTCTGACTGCAAAGCTTCTTCGCCAGGAACTGGCCCAATTCTCAGGAGACCTCTACAATAAAAAAAATATTCAAGTTGTTTCAGCCTACAGTCGAGCTGCTTTAAAACAGGATAAAGACACCTATGACTTAATCGTCTTTTCTTTAACCGATGTCTTTGGCTCTACGGGAACAGGCCTCTATGGATTCAGTGAAAACTACCTTTATACAACCGACTCCTTTGCCCATATTTTAAACCGATTGTCACCCGATGGACTTGTTAGTATTAGTCTCTATTTGCTTCCTCCTCCCCGGCAGGAGGGAAGAATATTGGCCACCTGGATTGATGCTCTGGAGAGGAGCGAAATGGATCCTGGTTCTCAGATCATGGCCGTCAGAAGCTGGGGAACCATAAGCTTTTTTATCAAAAAAAGCCCATTCTCCAGGCTGGAAATCCAGAAATTAAAGGATTTTGCAGATAAGCGTCTTTTTGATCTTGTCTATTACCCGGGAATACAAATTGATGAAACCAATATCCACATCGAGCTCGAGAAGCCCCTTTACTATAATCTCACCCTTCAGCTTCTCTCTCCTTCAGAAAGAGCAAAGCTTTACAAAAATTACCTTTTCCAGATAAAGCCTGTAACTGACAACCGCCCTTTTTTCTTTAATTTTTTCAAGCTGAACAAACTGAAGGCCACCTACAAAGCAATGGGCAAGAAATGGCTTCCTTTTCTCCAGGGAGAATTCTTAGTCCCCCTTCTCCTCGTACAGTCCATCATTATAGCGTTTATTCTGATACTTTTGCCTATTTTTGTTTTTCGAAAGGCAAAAAACAAAATAAGAGGTTTTTCTTCAAGAATTTTTTTCTATTTTAGCCTGATCGGAATGGCGTTTATGTTTCTGGAAATAACTTTTATACAAAAATTTATTCTTTTTTTGGGGCACCCTCTTTATTCAGTATCTATCATAATTTTTTCTCTGCTCTTCTCATCCGGACTAGGGAGCTTCTTCTCTAAAAGGATCCTCGGCCAGAACTTAAAAAGGAATCTTAAGCGAAGCCTTCTTCTCTGCGCAGGGCTTATCGTGCTCTATCTTTTTCTTCTTCCTTTCCTTTATGAAAGCCTCATAGGCTTCAACCTGACATTAAAAATAATCCTGACGTTTTTGGTAATCTCCCCCCTCGGTTTCTTAATGGGATTTCCTTTCCCCACAGGAGTTCGGCTGTTGGATCAAGGGGAGAAAAGACTTATTCTCTGGGCCTGGGCGACCAATGCCTTCTCCTCTGTCATCAATTCGATTCTCGCCCTGATCATTGCATTCTGGGGAGGATATAATCTCGTCTTAGTCCTGGCAGCCGGAGGCTATTTACTTGCCCGTTTTTTTCTGGACTTCTCCAACCATGGGAACAAAAGTGACACCTAAAACCTGCTTCACTATCGGCTTACCCTTTTTTTTGGTAATAAGAGTGAGAGTCTGAAAATAGAGAGTACTGCCCAGGGGAATGATAAACCTCCCCCCTTCCTTTAGCTGCTTGAGGAGAGGAGGCGGGACATGATTGGCTGCACACGTAACGATAATGGCATCGAATGGGGCATGCTCTTCCCAGCCAAAATAACCATCACTCCATTTGACTTGCACCTGACTGTAATTTAGCGTGCTTAGTGTTTCAGCTGCTTTTTTCGCCAGGTTTTCCCTTATTTCAATCGAATATACTTTATCCGTTAGGTGGGCAAGCACAGCAGCCTGATAACCAGAGCCAGTCCCGATCTCCAAAACTTTCTCTCCCCCTTTCAACTCAAGGTATTGGGTCATCAAGGCTACTATGTAAGGCTGGGAAATCGTCTGGCCCGCATCAATAGGCAAAGGGGAATCCCTGTAAGCCTGACGGCGCAAGTGGGGGCTAACAAACAGATGACGGGGAACTTTCCCCATGACCTCCAAGACTTGTTTGTCAGTTATATCTCGTGTCTTAAGTTGTGCCCGAACCATCTCTTCTCTCTTCCTGGCATATGATTCATCGTCTTCACAGAAGCAGAAAAAAGCGCAACAAAAAATTATTGTGAGAGCAAATACCAATTTAAAATAATTGCTTTCTTTCATCTATTTCTCCTGGCTGAGATGGCTTTAAGCTCAAAAGAGAAAGCATATAAGGCTTGAAACCTCCTGGCCTTTGGATTATTTGCTAATCTTTATAATATTTTAACCCTATTATACTCCCAAAGTAAAATGCGAAAAAATGGGGACAGCGAAAAAATGGGGACAGGCCCCATTTTGTAAGAAAGAGGACATTCTCATCTTGAGGACATAACAGCAGAAAATGGGGCCTGTCCCCATTTTTTCTAAAATTGGTATATCTTCAAAATGTGCGGGCTTGATGAATCAAGCCCCTACAGGAAATAGAGGAGTTTGATAAATCAAACTCCTGCGAAAAATTGCTTCCTCTGCAGAGATGAGGACCTTAACCCCTAAGGGTGATGAAATTACCCTAAAATTCACCCTTTGAAATCCTCCCCTCTGGTGATTGACGCTTTAACCCATCTCTGCAACGATATGTAACTGACAGGGCTAAATTTTAGCTGCTTTATTATAGAGATATCGGTGAGATGAGAGAAAACTCGAATATGAATTTCATCCTCGAATTAATACAACCGCAATTATTTCAGTGTCATCGCGAGGAGCGAAGAAGATTCCTTCGCTTTGCTCGGAACAGGCTAGCGATCTCGTTAATTCGTCTTAAGAGATTGCTACGCCCTTTCAGGGCTCGCAAAGACATTGTAAAAATATATATTGCGTGTATATTAGATTGGCAAAAATTGTCAAATTATTCAGAGTTCAATAAACCAAAATAAGGTCAAACCAGGAGAAACTACAGATATATTTTTGAATTGACAAAGTAAAATTTTTTTGATAGTAGTAGCTTAATCAAGATGAGCGAAAGAACTCACCCACCTGCAAAGAAAAGAGCTGTGTATCCGGGGTCATTTGACCCTATCACCAGCGGGCATGTTGACATTATTCAAAGGGGATTGAAGATTTTCGATGAAATACTGGTTGCAGTCGTAGAGAATCCAAAAAAAAAATCTCTTTTCACGACTAAAGAAAGGATGAATATGATCCAGGATTTTTTCGCCGATCACAAAGATATCCAGGTGAAAGCCTTCGATGGTCTACTCGTTGAATTTGCAAAAAAAAATAACGCTAATATTGTGATAAGGGGTTTAAGAGCCATCTCAGATTTTGAATATGAATTTCAAATGGCCTTGATGAATCGGAAGCTTGACTCAGAAATCGAGACACTTTTTATGATGCCCAATCTCAGCTATTCTTTCCTCAGTTCAAAATTAGTGAAGGAAATTTTCATGTTAGGAGGCGCTCTTAAAGATTTGGTCCCAGGGCAAGTGGAAAAAAAACTTAGGGAGAAATTCAAGAAAAGCACTCAAGCATAAGCTTACTACTAAAAAGGAGAGAGAAAATGTTTGGCCTCGGAAAATCGAAAGGAGTAGTTGGATTGGATATCGGGTCCTATTCTATTAAAGCTATCGAGTTAAAACCAAAGGCAAAAGACGAAGGCTCGTTTGAAGTTGAAAATGTAGCTCTTGAGTTCCTGCCTCATGACGCAATCGTAGAAGGAACAATCATGGATTCTGAAGCTGTGGTCGAAACTATAAAGATGATATTCGATGAAAACAAGATTTCGAACAAAAAAGTTAATATCGCTGTCTCTGGCAGTTCAGTGATTATTAAAAAAATATCACTTCCCTCTATGGAAACAGAAGAGTTAGCAGAATCCATTATCTGGGAAGCAAGGCACAATATCCCTTATCCCTATGAAGAGACAAGTGTGGATTATGCTATCTTGAAACCATCTTCAGGTTCAGAACAGAAAGCTTTAGATATTCTTCTTGTAGCGGCAAAAAAAGAAAAAATCACCAATTATAGTAATGTTGTTAATCAAGCTCGCAAAAACTTAGAAGCAATAGAAGTAGATGCTTTTGCCCTTCAAAATGCGATGGAGATAAATTATCCAGAGATTTTCCGAGAAAAGACAACTGCTTTAATTAATCTTGGGGCACATACAACCAATATCATCATTACCGACAGGGAAACGCCTCAATTATTCCGAGATCTCTCCATCGGTGGCTACTTTTTCACAGAGAATATAAGAAAGGACCTGGGCGTCAGCTCTGACGAGGCAGAAAAAGTACTCAAGGGAATTCCTGTCAAAGATATGCCACCTGAACAGACACAGGCTGTTATTGACACGAACACTGCGAACCTCCTTGAGGAAGTTGAAAAAACATTCTCTTTCTACGAATCTGGAGAAGGAAGTGAAAAGAAAATTGACAAAATTCTCTTGAGCGGCGGATTATCCAAGCTAAAAGACCTGCCGAAATCCTTTGAACAGAAGTTTAATACAGATACAGAGCTTTTCAATCCTTTTAGAAATATCTTTTATAACGAAAAGAAATTAGATTCTGTATATCTTCGGGATATGGCCCCTCTTTTTGGAGTGGCTACCGGACTTGCCACCAGGAGGGGAGAGGAATAAAATCATGATTAGGATCAATTTATTAAAGCCTGAAGCAAAAGAACTCCCGCTCGAAGAAGCCAGAAGGGAAATAAAACCTCCAAAAATGAGCTTAATCTATCTTCTTGTTGTCTTTGCCGCCGCAGCTCTTTTCTTTTACCAAAGAAGTGCTTTTAATAAAGAGGGAGGTCTCCTGGAAGACGCACTAACAGAAAAAAATAAGCTCAGTGATGTTCTGGGCAAGTTAGAAGAAGCACAAAAACTAAAAAGCCTCTTCGAGAGAAAAATAAACCTCATCAACCAGATAAAGCCCCGCCAGCAGGTTGCAGTAAGGATAATGGACGAGTTAAGCAAACACATTCCTTACTATGTCTGGCTTTCAGAAGCTACTTACGAAAAACAAAAAGTTCATATAAAAGGGAGAGCTCTTTCTAACAACTTAATCGCAGATTATATTTATAGTTTAGAAACAAGCCCCTATTTCTTCAACGTCAACCTTCTCTCTTCCACCCAGAGGACGTCGAGAGATAATCAATACTTAGAATTTGCCTTAAATGCAAGTTATGTTGTCCAGCCAGCAGCTGAATCCCCACCAGGAGAAGATGTAAGTGAGGTAAAAAAATGAAAGAATGGCCCTGGTATGGACACATCCTCCTGGCAGTGATTGTCTTTGCCCTTCTCTTCTTTATCTATTTCAAACCCCAAAACAACAAACTAACAGCCCTTAAAGATGAAAGGGAGAAAACTGAAGCAGAAGTAACGAATCTGAAGCAAAGAAATCTGCAACTGAGTAAAATTGAAGGAGAATTAATTGACTTGAGGAAAATTCTGAACGAGCTCGAGGCTATCATTCCTAAAAGGAAAGAAATATGGGATATTTTAAGGAAAATGCAGCAACTCGCCGTTAATTCCCGTCTTAATATTGTAAAATTTCTTCCTAAGGGAGAAGTCGACATGGAATTCTACTATGAGTGGCCGATATCAATAGAAATAACAGGAAATTATCACAATCTAGCGATATTCTTCGACCGCTTGAGTAATTTTTCGCGCCTCTTCAATATAGAGGATTTCTCGATTAAATCCCTTGGAAAACAAACAGATACCTCCACCATATCTGCAGCCTATACAGCAAAAACTTACATCTTTCGTGAGGAAATTGCTCCTGGAGAAGGGAGCAGATGAAAGAAATAAAATGAAAAAAATAGCATATCTCTTTCTTTTATTCAGTCTTATTTGTCTGTTTATCCTGCCCATCTTATCTCAGGAAGAAAAAGCGGAAAAAAAGGATTTAGCGAAAGAGCTCAGCTCTGAGATGCCAAAAAGGACTTTACCTGCCTACCAGCGTCAAGGGAGGAAAGATCCTTTCAGAGATTTACTCGCAGGCAGAGATGTCCAGAGAGAAACCTCACCTAGCGGAAAGCCTGAAATTTATATCGACGATATAACCCTTATAGGTATTGTCAAGGCCAGAGGAAAATTCACCGCTATAGTAACCGGTGCTCAGGAATTTCCATTGTTCATCAAAGTCGGACAAAGATTCTCTGACGGCTTCGTTTTGTCAATTTAAGAATCTAATATTACTTTCCGGAAAACAAAAGAAAGAGGCTTTCCTTTATTTAAACCAAGAGATATTGTCAAAGAAATTCAT
>JAUWJP010000275.1 GCA_030607635.1 Candidatus Aminicenantota bacterium | reverse complement strand
GTCCATAGAAATCGATTATTTTTTAAAGACCTATGGCAGATCTAACTTCTTCCATGGTCTTTTGGGCTACTAGTCTTGCTTTATCATTACCTTCTTCCAGAATTTCCCAGACAAGCTGAGGTTTTTTTTCGAACTTATCCCTTTTTTCCCTGTAAGGGGTGAGAAGGTTGATGAGGCTCTCGATGACCACATTTTTACATTCCAAACAACCTATTCCGGCTGTTCGACATCCCTGGGCCAATTCCTCTCTTTGTTTTGTCGCCACAAAGGCTTTGTGTAGAGTAAACACAGGGCAGTCTTCTGGGACTCCTGGGTCTGTCCTGCGTTTGCGCCTGACATCGGTCATCATGGTTGATATTTTCTGTCGGATTACTTCCGGTGAGTCCTTGAGCAAAATCGCATTCCCGTAGGATTTGCTCATTTTGCGCCCGTCTGTTCCGGCCAGCTTGGGGACTTCTGTAAGAAAGGTTTGAGGCTCGGGAAAAATGTTGCCGAAAAGGCGGTTGAATCGCCTTGTCACTTCTCGGGCAAATTCAAGGTGAAAAGCCTGGTCTTCGCCTACAGGCACGGCATCTGCTTTATAGATAAGGATATCAGCTGTTTGAAGCACAGGATATCCTAGGAATCCGTATGTGTTCAGGTCTTTATCAGGAAGTTCCCTCTGCATTTCTTTGAATGTGGGAACCCTTTGCAGCCAGGGAAGGGGGATAACCATTGAGAGAAGCAGATGGAGCTCAGCATGCTCTTTGATATCTGATTGAATGAAAAGAACGCTTTTTTTTGGGTCTAATCCTGTGCTCAACCAATCCACAGCCACTTCAAACGTATGATCCTTAATGACTTTTGAATTCTGGTATTCAGAGCTTAAAGCGTGCCAGGTGACAATAGAGTAGTAGCATTTGTATTGCTCCTGAAATTTGAGCCAGTTGCGCAGAGCCCCAGCCAGATGCCCAAGATGGAGAGGACCTGTGGGTCTCATTCCGCTGAGAACAACTTTTTTCTTTTTTTCTCCCATTTTATGCCACGGCAATGGTCGCTATTAAAATATAGATGGGTCTGAAAATGAGATTAAGAAATCCGATAAAAAGTAATCCAAGAATGATAAGAAATCCATAGGGGCGGATTCGATCGTATTTTTCTGCGGCTTCATCAGAGAGAAGGCCCATCAGGACTCCGCTTCCATCCAGGGGTGGAATAGGTATCATATTGAAAATAGCCAAGAGAGTATTGATAAGAGCACCATAAAATAAGATCAAAGCCAATCCCCCAAGAGGATGAAATCCACCAGCAAAACCAGTTTGCGCGAAAATGAAAGACCTGAGAAAGTAAACTATATTGGGATTAAGGAATTTCAGGATAACGATTCCGACTAAAAAAACTGCGGCAGCTGTCAGGTTAGAGATAGGTCCGGCGGCTGATATCCAGAGGTTGTCACGGCGGGGATTCCTCAAATTGAGAGGATTGACCGGGACTGGCTTGGCCCAGCCGATAAAAGGGATGCCTGTTATCATCATAATAAGGGGGAGAATAACCGTGCCGAGAGGATCGATGTGAGGTATGGGATTGAGAGTGATTCTCCCCAGACGATAGGCTGTGGGATCTCCAAATTTAAGGGCGGCCCAGCCGTGGGCAGATTCATGAATTGTGATTGCTAAAAGCAGGATGAAATAAGCGATTATTCTTATTATTATTTCCATTTTAAACTAGAGCTATTTATAGCATAACATACTAAAAGCGTAAAGCATTTCGGTTTATTTGGCTTTTCAGAATAAATGGGGCCTGGCCCCATATATTCTCATCACTGATGATGGAGCCTTTAAATAAAAAGGGACAGGCTACTTTTTACTAAAAAGTTGCCTGTCCCCTTAAATCTTAAGTCAGCTTTTCAATATTTTTTCGACTTCTTCTTTATCGACATCCAGGATATAAGGAATAGTGCTTATGTTCGCTGCATCCTGGGTTAAAGCGGCGATGTCATCTCGAGTGATGTATTCAAGGGCAAACTTTCTGCTTCCTGCCATAAGCTGCCGCAAGCCCTGGTTGAGTCTTTGAAAATAGGTGTAGACTCCGATAGCACCAGTAGGAATTTGTTTGAATTTTTCTTTGTACTTTGTCTTTAATTCTGTCGCTGTTACGAATATTTCTTCAGTCGTATCTCCAAACCGCTCAATATAGACAGGAATCTGTGCTTCCTCTATTCTTTTGCCGATGGTTTTTCCTACCATTGCAGCTGCAAGAGGGGATCTGGCCATACCCACTGCTTTAAAATAAGGAGCTCCTAAGGCCAGCGTCTTGAAAATCTGGTCTTCGAACGTGATCCCTCCAGCAGCCACGGTGTCGGGTATATATTCTCCTTTTTCATCGAGTTTACGGAGATACTGATAAAGCAGTGACCATATTTCAACACTTGGAATACCCCACTCGTTCATCATCCGCCAGGGGCTCATTCCTGTTCCGCCGCCGGCTCCGTCAACCGTGAGCAGGTCGATTTTTGCTTTTGAGGCGTACTTGACTGCTCGAGCCAAATCCGCAGGTCTGTAAGCTCCGGTTTTGAGGAATACATATTTTGCTCCTGCTCGTCTCAATTCCTCGGCTCTCTGCATAAAGCTTTCTTCCTCAACCATGCCCAATCTAGAGTGTCTCTCGAACTCTTTAAAGCTGCCCTTTTCAAAGGCTTTAATCACGTTGGGGTCCTCAGGATCAGGGAGAACGATATAGCCTTTTTCCCTCAGTTCTTGGGCTTTTTTTAAGCTTTTGATCTTGACCTCTCCGCCAATGTCTTTAGCTCCCTGGCCCCACTTTAACTCGACTGTGCGCACACCCAGTTGTTCGATTGCGTATTCCTGCACTCCCAGTCTTGTGTCTTCGACGTTTGCTTGCACTATGATCTCACCGTAACCGTCCCTTTGCCAGTCCTGGAAGAGTTTTACTCTTTTGGTCAGATCGGGGGATTTTACGATGCGCCCATTCTCTATAATCGAGTCCGGGTCCATTC
>JAUWJP010000102.1 GCA_030607635.1 Candidatus Aminicenantota bacterium | reverse complement strand
TCCAGCTTGTTTAAGGAGTTGGTTATCGTCATTTATCTCGATCTGGAGGGCTTCCTCAACCTCGGGTTCGTTTGGAGTTGAGACAGTAACACCTTTGAAATTCAGGAGCCGGAAGCGGGAATCAAGGGTTACAGGGATGTTTTTTTTC
Source organism: Candidatus Aminicenantota bacterium (assembly GCA_030607635.1). Classification (GTDB taxonomy): domain Bacteria; phylum Acidobacteriota; class Aminicenantia; order Aminicenantales; family Aminicenantaceae; genus SOIV01. The sequence continues at coordinate 6,155 of JAUWJP010000102.1, read as the reverse complement.
TTAAAGCTGGGGAGGGTATGGTTAAAAAGATCCTCTTTGACAGTAAAATAATTGTAATCAGAAATGAGAAGGGCGTTTATTTTCTTTTGGGCATCTTTGAGGTTCTTCTGAATATTTTGTTTTAACTCATTGCTGTCAGGGGCTTTTCCTTCTCGGTCAATCCTTAAAATCTGCTGTTTTTTTGCGGTTTCTTCGCCAGCCAGAATTCTGGTTTTAATCGGGGTTTCATATTTTTTTTCTTTGATTATGTATTCTGTGGAGATTCCTTTCTTTTTAAGCATTTGGAGGATTCTCTGCCCTGAATCGTCCGGGCCAACGACACCTATAGGATAAGGATCTGCACCTAAAGCTTTGAGGTTGAGGACAGAATTTCCAGCTCCGCCGAGGGAAAATTCCTTTTTTTTATAGTCAAGGATAAGAACAGGAGCTTCCCTTGAAATGCGTCGCGTATTCCCAAAAATGTATTCGTCCAGTATGAAATCTCCCCAGACTGCTATTTTTTTCCGGGCGAAATCGTCAACAAGACGAAGTAGATTTTCCTTTTCTTTATTCACTGAACCACAGGCAAGATTTTTATCAGAAATGAGATAAAAGGTCAAATAGATTAAGGCTGCAAGCGCCCAGAAGCTTACAATTCGTCGCCAGCTTTTCTCTTTTTTTTTAATCATTTTAATTTTTATTTAGCATTTTGAGCATTTTACTTGACAGCAAACATTTTATTTGTTTTATAAGTTGTGGAGACAATTCTTAGTGAAAATTTAAGATAGTGTCATCGCAGATTTTGTTCTGAGCGAAACGATAAAACTAGTCATCTCCTCGACCTGTGTGATGATATAAAATAAAGAGAGCGAGGAACGACTCGCAGGATACAAAGTTTACAAACACAATTTGAGAGCTATGCAAGGAGAAGGAGGACATTAGGGTGAAACTGAGGGGTATTCCTAGATGCTTGACGGTTTTAGTCATTGCCCTGGTTTTATTTAATGCCGTAAGCAGAGCTGATTCGTCCATTGACATCGATCGCCTGACCGCCAAACTTGAACCTGAGATCCAGCGAATGATGCTGGAAGGAAGGATTCCTTCAGCTACTATTGCTCTTGTCCACGAAGATCGCATCATTTGGACCGGCGCTTTCGGTTACTCCAATCTGTGGGCCCGCACTCCTGCAGTTCCCAGCACTGTCTATCTCATTGGCTCCACATTTAAGACTATGTCCATGTTTGCTTTGCTCCAGCAGATTGAGGAAGGAAAGTTCAGGCTCGATGACCGGGTTAACCACTATCTTGACGACTTTAAAATAAAGGGAGAGAATCCTAGAAAACCCGTTACGTTCCGGCATCTTCTAACCCATGTCTCTGGACTTCCGGGAGATTTTGGTCCTCATGCAGTATGGGGTGAGACGGTACCTCCTTCGATAAAAGATTATTTGAGCAAATCTCTCAAGCTCACGCATCCACCTATGACCAAAGTCGTTTATTCCAACATGGCTTACACCCTGATTGCTTACCTAATAGAAAGATTTTCAAAAGTGCCCTACAGGAAGTATATCCAAGAAAACATCTTTGATCCCTTAGAAATGAAGGATACTGCCTTTGCGCCAAGGCCTGATATGGAAGAGAGACTGGCTATTCCCTATGTTATCGACGAGAAGACAGGAAGCCTTGTGCCGACTATTCGTCTGAAGGCAAATGTTTGGCCGGCTGGAATAGTATACGGAACTGTAACAAATCAGGCCCACTGGTTGATTGCCAATCTTAATAGAGGAGTTTTCAAAAAGCATCGTCTTATACGCGAGGATTCATTTAAACAGGTTATGAGACGGCAGTACAACCAGTTCAACGGACCGGTCAGTGCTGGCTGGCTGAACGCGTCAACTGGATACGGGCTGACTTGGTGGATCTCCCATCGAAAAGGCGATACCTACTTTGCTCATAGCGGAAGTGTGCCTGGATTTACGGCCTTTATGGTAGGTAACCTGGATCAAAAAACAGGGTTTGCAATCCTGACCAATGGTCACAAATCCCACAAGTATCTCTATAATGTGGCTATCAAAGCCATTGACCTCATGAATGCCTATAAAAAGTAGCCCCTAAGAAAGCGAAGCGAGGTTCTTCAGGCTTGCCGGCAAGATTTGAAATCAAGCACTAATTGCCTACCTTTCCTTACATTGTTAAGAACCGTAAGTCCTTACCAGGTGAAAATCTAAAATAATCACGTGGCCTTGGTACATACATATCCCCCAGTTGACTTCAAATTTTCCCTATGTTACTTTGTCTGAAAGATGCTGAGTTTCTCGTACAATTTTCTAAGAACTTTAGGAAGAACAGTTCCCGTCTGCCCGAAACCAAAACCTGTGGGGCTGGAAAACATTCCAAAAAATGGCCCGATAATCTATGTCTACAATCACACAACCCGACGAGGAGAACCAATTCATTTGGGAGTGGCTGCTCCAAATACGCCCAAAATAAGATTTCTGGCTGAGGTCACGATAGCAGCCAAGAAATACCTGCCAATCCTTAGAAAAGATGTTGAAGACTCAATTTTTCCTGCTGGGTTTCAAGAAAAGATAAGAAGAAGACGCTGGGCAGAGTCATTCTATAATAAGCTGATCGATTTCATAGCAAGATACATTATTGCCCAAGTAAACAGGATTGACTCTATAGTTGTAGATTTACAGGAACCTGACACAGAAGAAGAAAGGCTTGAGAAACAAAAAACAAATAAGCAAGCTTTAAAAAAGTGTATCGAGAGCCTGGAAAATAATATTCCTATAGCAATTGCGCCAAGCGGAGGCAAAACACACGAAGGCATTGAAAACCCTGTTTACCAGACAATCGTTCCTTCCCTGGCAAGTATGTTTTTCAAGCGAGGAAAGGTAGTAAAAATAGTACCCAGTGTTGTTAAAGAGAGACCTGCGATTGATAAGAAGATATTTTGGCGTTATATTGCAGACAGGATCTTTATCTACAAAGCAATAAGATGGGTTATGAATCTGCTCAAGATAAAAAGCTACAAGAAATCTTGTCTGACGGTTGAGTTTTTACCACCGTTAACCTTTGAGAATGCCAGGCCTTCAAAGCCTGAAAAGACAGAGTTTGTAAAAAATCTTCAGCAACTCATTTACTCCACACTAAGAGAAAAATAAACAGCGGAGGATATTTCTTAAGATTCTTGAAGAAAAGAACCAGAATAAGAACTGAACAAGGGAAAAGTACGAAGGCCCCGTTATTGGCACTGAACGTGCCGGAGTGGCGGAATTGGTAGACGCACTGGATTCAAAATCCAGCGGAACGTTTAGTTCCATGTGGGTTCGAGTCCCTCCTCCGGCATTATATATTCTCTGATAATCTATTAATATCAGCAATTTACAGAATTCCGTTCGAAATTTATTTTTTTAATTGTACCTATTAATAAATAGGCACAGATCATAATCTAGAATCGAAATGAGAATCTAGATTGAAAGAAGAAAAAGCGGAAGAAGTCTAGAGAGAAATATATTAAAGACGGGAAAGTGGAAAGATAGCGTTCTACTCGGTTTTCCGAATCTTGAATTGAGTCCTGCCGGATGCTTTAAGGGGTCCATATGTAGAAAAAGCCTTTACCTCGCAGGAATATATTTCACCCAATGTCATGCGTTTTTTAACATCTTCAGGCAGAACTACGAAATTTTCTTTTGTTGTGGTTGACCACAACTTATCCCCATTATCGTAAATGTAGATTTTGTATTCTACATCTTCACCTAATCTTGACCACTCAATTTTTGAGGGAATAACTTTTATTTTTATTTGTGCCCCTCTTTCAGCTTTATCATCTGGTGGGGGAAATGAGGGCGGAGTTGGACCGCGATTAGGGATAACATAGAGGAAAAGACCGCAGATGATGAGGAACAGACAAGCCGATACTGCAGCTGCTGCCCACTGTTTAGGAGTAAGAAGAGAAACGATTTTTTCAACCCAGGTTCCGCCTTTTGTCTCTTCCACTGCGTATTCATCTTGAAAAACCATATCCCCTTTGTGCTTGATGACGGAAATAAGCTCGTCTCTTTCCACCATTTTCTCAAAACAATAGGGGCAGTTAAAGTAATGCACCTCAAATTTTTTCTTTTTTTCCTCATCTAATCTGTTCAATAAGTAATTATCAATTAGGTCTTCAAATTTGCATTTTCTCATGGTTTTTAATCCCTCCAGAAAAGTTTTGTCGTTGCAGAAATATAAAAATTGAAAGGGAGGTTCCTTTTTACTTTATTTAAAATGTTTTTGTAGAGATTTCATCCACAGCCATCCGATTCCGCATCCCACAAGATAATACGGGAAATCACTCCAGGTGAAAGAAGTACCCAGGATGGTTCTTCCTATAAAATTACTCCTAAGAAACTCTAAAAGTGGAAGATGCCATAACTGCAGAAATTCCAAAAAGCAGGTGATGGCAAATACTACAGCAGCAATTTTCCAGGGTTTAGCATTACCCAAGAATAAAAAAGCGAAGAGGCACCAGAATATTACATACAATACACCTCCAAGAGAATTATTCACCCAGTTTTCAGCTTGGCCACTGTAAAACTTGCTATAAAGGCCAAGCGGCACGATGATAAGTATGGAAATCAAGGTCCACCTTACTCTTTTTGATTTAAACAATTTTTTCTCCTGGATCGCCTTCCTATTTTAATAATGTAAAAAAATATATAATAAACAGTTTCAAGTACTTTGAAAAGTTAAGGAATAATTTCGTCAATCTCTAAACAAGAAAGGAGGAGAAATGAAAATTCAAGATGTACCGTTTTCCGTAACCGATTGGAGTAAAATTGCACCTACCGAACATAAGGGAGAAACAGGCACTTCTTTTTGGCGAACTTTCGAAGTTGGCAATATCCGCGTTAGAATGATTGAATATTCTCCCGGATATAAGGCAGACCATTGGTGTGGTCGTGGTCATGTTTTGCTCGTTTTAGAAGGTGAGCTAATGTGCGAACTTAAAGATGGCAGAGAATTTAAGCTGGATTCTGGAATGAGTTTTCAAGTTGAAGATGATGACCCTAATCCACATCTTGCTTATACTGAAAAAGGTGCAAAAGTATTTATCGTAGATTAAAAAATATTAAAGCGGTTGAGCTTGAAGAGAATTCTCGATAAATGAAATTCTCAATCTGCGGAAAAAACAGTCATAATATAGAGAGGCTGGCTGTTGAGGATTATTTAGGTTTGGAGAAGGAGGAGATAGGAGCCTTATCCAGCCAGCTAAACAAGGCCCTACTAGATTGGCAGAAAGGACTGGGGATGGCAATCACCCCTTGCGGTGATTTGCGGGGTGATTTTTTTTGATCTGGAAAGGGGAGAAGAGGATCAAAATTTGACTCTGTTTTTTTTTATGCTATACTTAATTTCATAAATAGTGATAACAAATAGAGCAAAGCAGGGGATAATAATGAAAAAAACAATATTTATGTCTGTTTTAATATTTTTATTATTTCTATCTCCGTTACTGCCTCAAGAAGATAAAATGATGGTCATCGCTATAAGGGCAAGTATTTATCTCGATCCGGACGTAGAAAGCCCTATAATTGAAACGATAGAGAGGGGAGCTATCCTTAACCTCCTCTCAGCAGAAAAAATACGAGAGGACTGGTATTATGTTTCTTTCTATTCTGAGAAAAGATTTATCAACTTTACTGGATTTGTCCATGCGTCGGCAGTTGAAATGATGTATGAAGTTCCTGAGATTGAAGAAAAAGAAATAGAGAAACCAGCAGAGCAACTAAAAGAGTTAGAGGTGATTGAAGAAGTTTTATTTGAATCCCCTAAAAAGATCCAGGTGATACTGGAGAAAACAAACATTAGAGCAGAGCCCGATTTTATAAGCGAGGTAATTCATCAAGTTCAATTAGGAATCTCCGTTCAAGCAGTGGGAAAAGCAGGAGAATGGTATCTCGTTAATTTGCCTCCAGATGAAGAAGGGCTTATCATTTCAGGTTATATTCATCAGAGCTTTGTCCAAGAGATCCAGGAAAAAAAGATAGTTAGGTAACAAACGTAAAAGAAGAAAAAGCTATCATTTCTCTTCATCCCCATAAAATCCTTTGACAGGAATGAGATAATAAGAAAAAATCATTCCTTGCTGATTCAAAAATTCCACGTGCCGGAAAAAATATCTATTGCATT
>JAUWJP010000188.1 GCA_030607635.1 Candidatus Aminicenantota bacterium | reverse complement strand
GGCATTCTGGGAGTTCTGCTTCATCCTGAGCCTTCTGAAACCTTGATGATCTGCTTTGGAGGAGGAATCGCAGCCGGAGCGGCCATCCAGCACCCTGAAGTTAAATCCCTTGACATTGTTGACATAGAGGCAAGTGTTGTTAAGGCAGCGCACCTTCTTTCTCAGGAAAACAATAATCTCCTTAAAAGTGATAAAGTCAGAATTATTATTGAGGATGGAAGAAACTACCTTTTCATGACTGAAAAAAAGTATCCTTTGATCATCAGTGATTCAACCCATCCCAAATCTGCAGATAGCTGGGTGCTCTATACTCAAGAGTTTTACAAAGCAGTCAAGGATGCCTTAACTGAGAATGGAGTGTTTGTCCAATGGTTACCTTTCCATTTATTGACAACCCAGGAATACCAGATTATTCTTAAGACCTTTCAATCTGTTTTCCCTCACACAACCCTTTGGCTTACTCACTCCTTTGATGAAATGGGCCGCTATATGAAATTCAGCCTCGTTGTCGGAACTCCAGAGCCCTTCAGCCTTGATTTCCAATCTTTTAAGCGGAAGTTACTCTACCCTTCTGTGCAAAAAGATCTTGAGTTTTGGAACCTCAACCATCCTCTGGGAATTCTTGAAAATTTTCTCAGCGGAGAAAAGAAAATTAGAGAATGGACAGAAAGTGTCCCCATAAATACCGATAACTTGCCCTGGAGTTACTACAACACCAAGTATTCAAAGGGAGAAATACATTCTCTTCCTGGTTTCATACCGATAGCTGAAAGCATCTGGCCTTACTTGAAGAATACCGGCAATAAAGATGAGAGGGATAAGCTTGAAAAACAGCTAGGCATTCTCTTCCAAAGGAAAAAATTGTTCCTCCAGTTCAGGTTTAAAGAAGCGCTATCTCTCCTTCCTCAGGATAAAAAAGCCCTTAAAGAAAAAGAGAACATAGAACTAAGCATGGAGTATCTAAAAGAAGTATCAAAATTTTACCCTGGAGATTCAAAAAGACTACTTTGGTTAGCAAGAGGATTGAGAAGGTTGCTAAATATCCGGGGAGATAAACCTGAAGAAAGAGAGGAAGTTATAGACCTGCTCCAGAAAGCAGTTGAGGCTGATTCCAAATTCTCTGAAAGCCACCTGGAGCTCGCAGACATTCTGTTAGAAGGAGGAAAACGAGATCAAGCAGTCCTGCATTATAAGAAAGTCTTAGAACTTAAGCCAAATTCCTTCCTTGCTCATATGATGCTCGGCAATATATTGAGCGAGGAGGGTAAAGCTCTTGAAGCAATGGAACATTTTCGCCAGGCTATAAAAATTGACTCCTTGAATTCCAGCGCTCGCAATAATTTAGCCACAGTACTTATCCTGCAGAAGAGAATCGATGAAGCTATTCGCCACCTGCGTGAAGCCTTAAAGATTGATCCAAAGAATGCAGAAATTCGAAACAATTTAGGTGCTGCATTTCTCGAAGAAGGGAAGATCGAAGAAGCTAAAGTTCAATTCGAGGAAGCTCTGAGGATTCAACCTGAATACTGGAAAGCAAAGGCAAACCTGGCAAATGTTTTAGCCCAAAAAGGAGAGCTTGAAGAGGCAATCGTTCTCACTTATGAAGTCCTGAGGAAAAATCCAGGTGATATTCAAAATCGGTACATCCTTTCCATCTATCTCCTCCGCAAATATCGTTACGCAGAAGCGAAACAAATTCTGCAGGAAGGGGTCAAGCTGTCACCAGACAATTTGGCCATGTTGAATCTCCTTGCCAAGCTGCTCATTTCAGTTCCTGACCCAAAACTGCTGGATAGAAAACAAGCCCTGATTTTAGCCCGACATGCTTGCGATATCACAGAAGAGAAAAATCCCGAGTGTCTGGATATTCTCGCCTCCTCCTATGCAACTCTGGGCAACTTTAAGGACGCAGCTGAAATCGCGAGAAAAGCCTACAATCTTGCCCTTTCCTTGAATCTAAAACAACTTGCAGAAGACATAAAGAAACGATTGGATACGTTTGAGAGCTTTCATTAAGAGGTCGCGTCTAAACATTTAACATAAGCATTTATTTTATGGAGCTTCTCTTGAAAACCCATCCCAATAAAATTTAGTCATTTACTGATTTCTTGGCTAATTGAACATCGACCCAGAATGAATATTTTTTAGGACCTGAAAGTAATCCCATCGGCACTGAGCTCCCAGCTCCAGCACCGGCTCTATTATCTGTGGGATCACTGCTGGTACTCCTCGTGCGCTCTAAGGCTGCACTCCTTCTCTTCACTTCCTTTTTCATTTCTTCTGTCATACCGCCCCATTCAAAACCAACTTTTACTCTTTTTCCAGGTTCTATTTCCACTCCTGAGGTTTGTTCCATCATCCTTTTCAGAGGAATTGCAAATTCGAACACAAGCAAGTTTTGCTGTTTCATAACTCTGAATACAGCAGGCTTAATTTCGTTGCTTTCAGAGGATTGAGAACGAGACTTGCCTTTTTTGTTTACTATTTCAGCATCATTGATAAGGTAAAAAGGATTTTTGCGTATTTCTTTTTTCTGATCCTCCGGTACTGGGCCCTTCTCCTTTTCTGTACGAGAAATTAAGGCATCGGCTGAAATCTGCTTTTGTATAAATTTAATGCCGTAGTTTTTTTTCTTTTTTCGTTCAGAATTGAACCAGAGCGTTATACCCGTAATACTGATAGAGCTTAAATATTTGGGATCTTTGAAAATATAAAGAACATAGAGATTTTCTGCATCATTCTTGAAGGCATAATCAGTTTTTACTTTTTTCTCACCGGCAAAAGCAACTTCAGCCCAATCATCCTTGAAACCATCAATTTTTACAGATGAGGCAGCCCAAATGCTTTTGACTTCCTTTTCTTTAGAAAAGCCTGAGAGAGAGATTGTCAATATCATCAAAAGCAATAATATTTCTTTTACAAATACTATTCTTCTCATCAGAGTTTCCTCCCTATTTACTGCATTATTATACCAATGTACCTATCTTTAGTAAATCCTTGACAGACATATTTTCCCCTGTTCCCATTCACTGTTTCCGATATCTTCTTACCGCATTCTGGTGGTCTCTAAAGTTGCTGCTGAAATGGTGGCTTCCGTCTTTCTTGGAAACAAAATAAAGGTATTTTTCCTGGGCAGGATAGAGAGCAGCTTCGAGAGATTCTCGTCCTGGGCTGCAGATAGGGCCGGGAGGAAGACCCCGGTTGCGATATGTATTATATGGAGATGTGATTTTTAAGTGCTTTTTCAGAAGGCGGCCTTTATAACTTCCTTCTTCCTTGAGCACATAAATGATAGTAGGATCGCAATCGAGTTTCATTCGTATCCTTAAGCGAGTATGGAAGACGGCCGATACAAGCTTTTTTTCTTCGGAAAGGAAGGTTTCTTTTTCGATCAATGAAGCAAGGATGACAACTTCTCTTGGAGTCATCTTTATTTCGTCAGCTCTTTTTTGCCATGCCTCTGAGAAAATTTCCTTGAACTGGGAGACAAGGGTGGAGATAATTTTCTCGGCTGAAATTCCTTTCGGGAAATGATAGGTTTCAGGAAAGAGGTATCCTTCAAGATTAGTGGCTTCTTTATCCAAGGAGGAGATAGTATCTGTCTTGGAAGAAGCTGCTATAAATTCTTCTTCATCGGTAAAATGCAAGGATTCGAGATGGCGAGCGATTTCTTTTCTTGTCAGGCCTTCAGGAATTGTCAAGGGATGGAGGTGAACTTTCCCTTCTGTGAGTATTTTTAGAATATCTTTTGGAGAAATCGGAAGATTAAACATATACTCTCCAGCCTTTAGACTTTTTGAAGAGTAGTAAATTTTATACCCCAAAAGAAACGACCGCCTATTTTTAATAACTCCTTTTTCTTTGAGGTTTTGAACAATGTTATTAACTCCTTGTCCTTTATCAACTACGAAAAATACTTCTTTTGGTGAAGCCTTAGGAGCGAAATAGAAATCGAAGGAGAACCAGGCAGAAAGAAGAAGAGGAATCACCACTGCTGCAACCAAAACAATTTTGATCGTTTTAAGTAGCATGGTTTTTAATTCGTTTGCTTTCAAGATAGCTGGAGAGGATAATAGAGGCTGCGATTTGGTCTTCTAAACTCTTTTTTCTTTTGGCTTTGATTTTTTGCTGGCCAAGAATCCGAAGTGCCTGTTTTGTTGTTAGTCGCTCGTCCCAAAAAATTATAGGAATTTTAAGTATCTTTTCGAGCCAACCGGCAAATTCTT
>JAUWJP010000179.1 GCA_030607635.1 Candidatus Aminicenantota bacterium | reverse complement strand
TCGTTCAGGAACGAAAATCAAAGATGCGCTATAGGAAAGAAGATGCTTGATAATTTTATTTCTATCCATGATTTAACGCTTTATCAGTTTAGCAAAATGCTGGACATCTCGAGGGAAATAAAAGACAATCCCCGCCGTTTTCGTAATAAACTCAAAGGAAAAATCCTGGCCATGATATTTCAAAAGCCCTCTTTGCGAACAAGGATGACTTTTGAAGTGGGGATACGCCAGTTAGGAGGAGAGGCCATATATTTAAGCCCTTCAGAAATCCAGATGGGCACAAGGGAGAGCCCCCATGATGTGGGCAAAAACCTGGAGCTCTGGGTTGATGGCATCATAATAAGAACCTTTGCCCACCAGAATGTCATTGATTTAGCCCAGGCCTGTCACATTCCTGTCATCAATGCCCTGACCGATCTCCTTCATCCCTGCCAGGCTATGGCTGATTTCTTCACTTTAAAGGAGAAACGAAGAGACTTGGCTAATTTCAAGCTGGCTTACATTGGGGATGGCAACAATGTCTGCCACAGCCTTCTTTCTGCTGCGGCAAAAGCGGGAAGCAAGATGAGCGTGGCTACGCCACCCGGATATGAGCCTGATCCAGAAATTCGAAAACAGGCAGAGGAAGACGGGAAAGAAACAGGGGCAAGCTTCTCTTTCACCAATGATCCCTATGAGGCAGTCGAGAACGCAGATGCTATCTATACTGATACTTGGGCTTCGATGGGGCAGGAGCAGGAAAAGGAAAATAGGACCAAAATTTTTGCTTCTTTTCAGGTCAACAAGAGCCTGATGGCAAAAGCCAAAAAAGGTGTCTTTTTTATGCATTGTCTTCCAGCCCATAGGGGAGAAGAGGTGACAGATGATGTCATTGATTCCTCACAATCCATTGTGTATGATCAAGCAGAAAACAGGCTTCATGTCCAGAAAGTAATCATGCTTTCACTTTTAGGGAAAAAATAAAAAGGACGATGGAAAAAGAGATAGAAAACACAGAAATCACTGAAAAAGATCTTTTGTTTATTGAAAAAGAAATCTCTAAAAGCAACAAACCTCTTTCTCTCGAAGAGATAACAAAAAAAATGGCCTACCAGAAGACTTCAAGTCAGATGGTTCAAGAGGTCAAGAAATACGATCCCCTTTGCACATATGAAATCGGCGACCTCATCTATAAAGAATACGATGAGCCCTTGATGGTAAGCAGTAAAGGAATGGTACCCTTTAAAGGAGCTGTTGTTTTAAAAGTTGTCGGGAAAACCGCCTATGAAAATTACAACTGCGAGATGCTGGAAGTTGACTGCTCAGGAGGCGGAATATTCCGAAAATATATCGATTACATGAAGAAGACTAAAACTCAAATTCTCCTCCCTTGTAACGTCGACGGAAAAGCAAAGACTCCAGAAATAATTGAAAAAAAGAAGGACCCGAGACTCAGTGAACCTCCTATGACGGAAAGAGATTTAAAAACCCTGGAGAAAAATCTAAGGTCTGCGCTATCCAAGTCATCTAAATTTTTCTGCTGGAACAATTACTGGCAGCTCAATGAGAAGCGAATGGAAATCCAGGAGAAGAAAATAAAGGAAATCAAAAACCATCTTTTGGAGAAGAAGTTGTCAGCTGCATCAGGTGAGTTGGCGAATAAATTTTTTGACATGGAAAGCACGGATGATCTCTTCGAACTTTGTTGTATGAGCTTAAACTATATACTAGAAAAAAAATACAAGAAGGATTTTATATATGTCTCTCCTCAAGGGTGGGGTAAATGGCATTTGAAGAATGTCTTTAACTCTCTCCCCGAGAATTTGCCCCTCTCGGCTCCCAAAGCAAAGCTTCCTGCTTCTGACGAGGCAGAGAGGGAGGAGACGACCCAGATACACCAGTTCCCTTTACAGACCTATCTTACCTGGAGAGAAATTCTCTCCGGGGGCGTTAAAATTTCAAAAAAACTTAACAAAGAATTATCCCTTTCCCGAGAATATGTTTTCACTGACAAAGAGGAAGAGAAGGACTACCCTGTTTTTTATTACCCATCATCTGCCTTTTTTCTAGGCTTAAAAGACTTCTTCGAGAGCAATAATGTTCCTCAAGGCACACGCCTGAATTTGGAAAGAAAAGGGCCCACTCAATTCAACTTCTGGCTGAAGAGGTCAAAGAAAAAGCTTCCTGTATTGAAAATAGACTATGATCCCAAAGAGGATAAATTCACCGCTAGCGGCGAGGAAGTCTTCACTTTCTCTCTGCCCAACAAAATCATTCATCTGAAAAGAGAAACTCTTAGCGAGCTTTTTTCCCTCTATTCCCAAAGAGATGACTTAGATCTCAAGGAGCTTTTAGTTCTCATCTATAAGAACTTCGGCCTGGAAAGCAAAAATCTTTCCCTCCATTACTTAAGAGCATACCATCTAGTCGACATTTTAAAACAAACCACCCAGGAAGAAGTGGAAAAAACTCTGCTCAACTCGCCAGAATTCTCCCCATCAGAAAAAGATAAAGGGATTTTCTTCTATCGAGAAAAAATAGAGGTTGAAGAAGAGATGAAGCCTGAAATGCCAGCAGAAATCGTGCCTGAAGCACCTCCTCCGGAAGAAGTTAAAGAAGCCCCGCACCTTACTCCCCCTCAGAAGCTCCTGTTGAGGAAATCCCTGCTCCAGGGATCAGTGAGGAAAGAAAAGAAGAGGGTAGAGTCGAAGCTCCTATCGAACCTGTGAAAGAAGCAATTAAAGAGAAGGGAGAAAGAGAAAAGCTACCAGCGCCAAAAAGAGAAAAGTTTTTAAAGAAAAAGAAACTGAGGGTGGAGCGCGATAGAGTCGGCCGGGCGAGAAAGGGAGAGAAAAGAATTATCGAAGAGAAAATTGAAATCGAAGAATCAGAACAGGAAGCCCTCAGAGCAATTAAGGCAGAGGTGAAAAAAGAGGCTGGAGAAGAAGTTCAAACAAAAGAAAAGAAGGAAAAGTTTAAACCTTATGTCTCCGAAGAACCCGTCTTTGGAGTTTTTGCCGAAAAGCTCAAAACAGCATTAGGCAAAACAAAGAAAAAGTAAAAAATTCACAAGATTTCTCGAATTCGACCTTTTCTTCGGGTCACTCCCATTTGATCCAGCAGCTCTAGAAGAGGAATGGCATATTTACGGGTAAGGCCAGTCAATTCTTTAAAATCCGCAACAGCCAACTCCCTTTTTCCGGATTTCTCGATCCTCAAGATGATCTCATCCAGCCATTTGGAATGAAGGATCAATCCATCTTTTCCCTGGACAATCTTTTTCCTTTCGATAAGAAAAGAAAGCAGCTTATCGAGTTTTTTTGAAGAGAGACGAAAATGCTTTCGAAGATCTTCAAAAGAGAGCGAGCAAAATTCTCCTTTGAGGCATAAGTCTTCAAGCTCCCTTAAGATGCCTTCTTCTTCAGGAGTGAGAGTCATCATGAATTCGGAAAGGGCAAGCTTATCTTCGGACCCTTTAATCTGACCTGCACGCGAGAGATGTTTCAGGCCTAAGGAGAGAATCCTTGGGTGAAGCTCAAATCTCTTTTTTATTCTTTCTAGAGATACCCCTTTCTGTTCAGGATTCCTTTTATGAAATTGAGCAAGAAATCTGAGAATTGTCTGGCAGAGAAAATCAAGACTATCCTGGGAAAAAAGAAAAAGAGGGGCGAAAGAGAGAATTCTTATCTTGCCCTTTGTCTCTAGCTCCTGAGCCACACGCTGGAGAACCCTCTTGGTCAGGGAAGAAAAAGCGGTTATCTCTCTCTCTTTTAAGCCCTGTAGCCCTTTTTCCTGGACGAGAGCAAAAAGCATCTCTATTTCATCGCCCTGAAGCCGCTCGAGAAAGGCAATTCTTTTCTTTATCTTCCCCTGACCTATTTTCTCCGAAAAGGGATTAAGAACGCGTCCTTCTCCCATAAGTGGCGTCTTTCCCGACCCATGGACTTCAAACTTATCCTTCCATTTCAGCAGGAGTGGTTGCCGAGGGTGGACGCAAGCAAAAGGTGCGGGCTTTTCCTTTTGAACCTGTTCATAGAAGAAAAAAGAAGCAGAAATCTTCTCTCCCTGGATAAGAAGGGACACATCCAGAGATTTCTCTCTATCAACCGGGGAAAAGTTGACTGCCGCATCAAAGCAACTCGTCTTCATCGAGCCTCTTCCTTCCTTCCTGAACTCAACGTCAGGCCCATCCTCCTCAGGATGGGATCAACAGAAACCAGAGCCACTTTTAGCCTATCCCCTAATTCGTATTTCCTTCCTGTCCTTCTTCCGATAAGAGTTTTTTCTGATCTTTTAAAATAGTAATCTCCACCTAAATCAGAGTAGGAAACTAGGCCGTCGACAAAGTAATTCTCGAGTTCCACAACTAAACCCGCTTTT
>JAUWJP010000134.1 GCA_030607635.1 Candidatus Aminicenantota bacterium | reverse complement strand
GAAGCTTCATCTCCACCAGCGCCCGCCCTTATTTCCAGAAATACATTTTTCTCATCATTGGGGTCTTTAGGAAGGAGCAAAATCCTAAGCTCTTCCTTAATTTTCTCCTCTTCTTGCCCCAATTCTTTGAGCTCATCCCCTGCCAGTTTCTTTAAATCTGAATCAGATTGAGGGTCGGCCAGGATTTCTTCTGATTCCTTGATATCATTTTTTATTTTTTCGTAATCTTTATATTTTTTTACCAAAGGTTCTAAATCTGCCCGTTCCTTGGCGACTTTTTTGACTTTTTGAGAATTGGAAACTAAGGCTGGATCAGATAAAGAGAGGGTGAGTTGGCGGTATTTTTCCTTGATTTCTTCCAGTTCTTGAAACATTTGGGTTATTTACCGAGCTTAATATCGCCATATTTCTTCTTGAACTTTTCTATTCGTCCGGCGCTGTCAATAAATTTCTGTGTGCCGGTGAAAAAAGGATGACATTGGGAGCATATTTCTACCCTGATTTCTTTTTTGGTAGAGCGCGTAGTAAATGTATTGCCGCAGGCACAGCTTATAGTACATTCAACGTATTCAGGATGAATATCTTTTTTCATCTTGACCTCTCTCTAAAAATGGGGCCAGGCCCCATTTTTTATTATCTCTTTGTTTAAGAGTAATTATACCAGAATAAAGAGGGAGATAAAAGGGGACAGGCTACTTTTTCCGATAAAAAAGGAAGCAGTTCCTCTGTTAATTAACTGAAGGCAAAAATAGGCAATCTCCACCTGAAGTTAATGAAAAAGTAGCCTGTCCCCTTTTTTACAGGGAAAGGTCCTTGTATTTCCAACCCTTCTCGCTAATCTTTTTCTTATAGCACTCCCAATCAATCTTAAAACTTAATTGTGCCTGGCTTTCTTTAACCTTTTCTTTATATGATTTTGAGTCAAAATAATTATTCAAAGCCTTGTTTAAAGGGAAAATCTGTTCTTCTGCCTCCCATTCATATTTTCTTCCGTTTTTATCCCTCATGCAATCGAGATAGACAATCCAGGCCAGCTTCTTAAACGAAAGTTCAGGAAAAGTTGCTCTAATAGCCAGAACCTCTCCCAGTTTTCCAGGATTGAGGAAATGGAAATAGCGAGAAAAAAGCAGAGCATTATGGAAATAATTAGGAAAAGCAAGAACACCATCTTTTCTCGAGAGTCGAGCCAGGTAAACAAAAATATCAAATACCTTTTTGCCCAGATTAAGGCCCGGATGCGACTGGCCAGGAAGAGGCGATTTTTCCATAGAGAAATTCAGGAGAGGATTCTGAAGTGTGAGCCAATCCAGTATTAAAAACTTATATTCAGAGAGGGGAAAATATGCAGCAATTTTTTTCTTAGGATAAAACACCTCTTCTTTTACCTTCAAATCAACAATCATTTTTTCAGGTTTCTTTTCTTGATAAAAAATTTGAACCCTCTGGAGAGGAAATTCTGACGAATCAAGATCAAAATCCAATGGCCACAATTTTCTTTTTCGAGCTTCTTTGAAAAAGCTTTTCTTGTTCAGGACCGCTATTACCTCATTTAAGGTATATCTACCCAAAAATAATGAAGTTCCCCTCCTCCCCTCTAAAGTGGAGAAAATCTCTTTCTCTTCGAATAGAGGACTCTCACGCCAGAAAGCAGATTTTTTAGGCCGCGGTTTTTTCATCTTTGATAAGTCGCCCGAAATTTAAGTCTGAAATTTTAGCCCTTTTTTCAGGCGAGATCAATCCGGGCATTATCCGTAAATGCAAATCGTATCATCACCAATAGTAATTCGCCTTTTGAGCTTGAAATATTTTGCCTCAAACTTTGTCTTGAAATGATGGCGAAGGATGATCTTTCCTCCGGGCTTGAGGACTTCCCTTTTCTTTATTACTTTTAGGGGATTTCTTTCATCCAAATACTTATAGGGAGGGTCAAGAAAAATGACGTCAAATTTCTTTTCCTCATTAGCCAGTTGAATAACAGCGCGATTAAAGTCTTTTCGAATAATCCAGGCTCTCGCCTCAGCTTCACATTTCGCTAAGTTGGCTTTTATCACTTTCATAGCTTGATAGTAATCATCGATAAAAACCGCATTTTCAGCCCCCCTACTTAATGCTTCTATTCCAACAGAGCCAGTACCTGCAAAACCATCAAGAAAAACACTGCCTCTTACATCTTCTTGAATGATATTGAACAGCGCTTCCTTGAGTTTATCAGGCATAGGGCGGACGAGCGAACTCGGCACCCTTTTAAGCCGCTTCCCCTTATAAATTCCGCTTATTACCCTTATCACAGTTCCTTTTTCCTTTTAATATTCCGGGTTGGGAAACAAACCCTGCTCCTTTACTGATTACATTTCGCTGATTTCCGCAATTCCCTTTGCTCTTGGGGCTTTGGGAATTCCGTTTTACATCAATAATAAAAAGTAGCTTTGTGGCGATTAGTCTTGATATCTTTTATTCCATAAGGAAGCTCATGCCAGTCATTCATGCTTAAGGCTTCCGTTTTATTTATTTTGGAGGTAATGCTCAAGATTACATCTAGAATTGTCGGCTTCACGCGTTGGTCTTCGAGAAAAAGGTCTTTAATATCAAGCCTGGCCCTCCCCTTTTTCACTTCAAGCTTCCCTCCAAAATAAAAAGTCATTTGCGGGCGAATGAATTTTGGGATTTTCTGTCCTCTTAGGTCTATTAAAACCTTGCCCTCAATCTTGTTTCTCTTGAATAATTTAAGCCGGAGCTCTTTCATTATTTCTTCTTTTTCTGTTTCTATCCGGTAGGCAATGTAGGAATTTAGCTCTTTTTCAGTTATGACAATTTTTTTAAGAGAGCCTTTGTCTCCCCTGGATTGTTCGCTCTCCATTTTTTCAATAGCCTCTAAGACCTTCCTTGCCTCAGGAAGAGAATAATCCTGGATCCCAGAAGATAAGATTGAAAAAGAAAGCAAAAGAAAGACAAAAACAGTTTTTCTGGTAAATAACATCCTAAAATTCATCTCATCTAAATGCTAACAAATTGGACAAGAAATTGCTACATGCGTGGGGATGCGTGGGTTAATTGCATGGAATCAGACTTTAAGAGCTTTAGCAATTTAGATGTGTCCATCTACAAGAATCAAAATGAAAGTTCTTGAAAAGTACAATTCCTTTTGACTTTTCGAATACATATGATAAGCTCTTTGAGGATTCTCCAGATCAAAATGAGTTTTATTTTCTTTAATAGCAGCTACTTAATATAAACAAAGAGAAGCTATGAAAACCTATTGCCCGCAGAAACAACAATTTTAAAGTTACGAAAAAGCCAGCGCTTTGAGTAACAGCAGCTTTTTTTAAATAGAGAAAAAAGGGAGGCATAAATGGAATATAAGGGAATCAATAGAAGGGCATATAAACGGATAAAAATCAAGGGAGCAACAGTTACTTACAAGGAGGGTAGATTTTTCTTTTCTAAAAAGCAGTATGTTGAGGAATTCTACCCTATTGTCGAGATCAGCCGGGGCGGAGTTCGGTTTATGGGAAAGAAACTTTTTACTATCTCCAGCAAAGTTTCAATAAAAATATCTATTCCTGAAGAATCTTCTCCCTTAATTCTCAAGGGACGAATAAGATGGACATCCTTAAATCCTGCGATGAGTTATAAATATCAGATCGGGATTCAATTTGACCCTTTTGCATGGAAAAAAGGGTGTAATCATCCAGAAGTCCTGGAGAAAATAATGAAATTAGAGCAAAAGTTCATAGCCAATAACAAATCTGTCAACCATTAATAAGCCTCGTTACCAGTAATAAACCTGTTCTTCCCTAATAGTCTTTGTCACCAGGTTAAGTGATTATATGTCATTGCAAGGAACGTAGCGACGCGGCAATCTCATACGAAAGGTTGAGATTGCCACGCTATGCCCGCAAGGCATATTCCATGAAATTGCTTCTACATAGTTGACAGGCAACCAGAGGTAACCTATACTTATTAGTTAAAAAAGGAACAAATCATAAGTTTACATTTCAATTTTATCCAGGCATTAAATGACCCAGATAGAACAAGCAAGAAAAGGTAATATCACACCATCTCTAAAAAAAGTAGCTGCTGAGGAAGGAATTGCTCCTGAAAAGCTGCTCAATTTAGTTGCGCAGGGAAAGGTTGTTATCCCCCACAACCCAAAACGCACCTCTATTCATCCTGTGGGCATAGGCCAGAAACTCAGCACAAAAGTTAACGTCAACATCGGAACTTCTATGGACTTTCCTCAGGAAGAAAACGAGCTGAAAAAAGTCGAAATCTCTTTAAAATACGGCACTGATACGCTTATGGACCTGAGTACAGGTGGTGATATTACGAAAATCCGCAGGATGATACTCAAAAAAGCCCTGATTCCATTAGGCACAGTGCCTGTCTACCAAGCAGCCATCGAGGCCATTGAGCAGCGGAATTCTATCGTCAACATGACCGAAGACGACCTATTTTCGGCCATCGAGACCCAGGCCAAAGAGGGTGTAGATTTCATGACACTCCATGCCGGGCTGACATCAAAAGGCATAGAAAGATTGAAGAAACAGGGACGGGTTGGTGATATTGTCTCTCGAGGCGGAGCCTTTCATGTGGCCTGGATGCTCCACAACCAGAAGGAAAATCCTCTGTATGCCCATTTCGACCGGCTTCTTGAAGTTGCTCATAAATACGACATAACCCTGAGCCTGGGAGATGGACTCAGACCCGGTTCCGTTCTGGATGCCACTGATCGGCCTCAGTTAGAAGAACTCTTAACTATGGGTGAACTGGTTAAGAGAGCATGGGAACAGAACGTCCAGGTCATGGTGGAAGGACCAGGACATATCCCTCTCGACCAAGTTGAGATGAACATAAAACTCCAGAAGCGTGTCTGCCACGAAGCGCCATTCTATGTTTTAGGTCCTCTGGTCACGGATATAGCCCCGGGCTACGATCATATAGTCTCAGCCATAGGGGGAGCTATAGCTGCTGCGGCTGGAGCAGATTTCCTCTGTTATGTCACGCCTTCCGAGCACCTCGGCCTTCCATCAGTCGACGATGTAAGGGTTGGCCTCGTCGCCGCAAAGATTGCTGCCCATGCAGCTGATATCGTTAAGGGTGTCAAGGGCGCTCTGGATAGAGATTTAAAAATATCTGAGGCCCGAAAAAAACTCGATTGGACAGAGCAGCAGAAACATGCCTTAGACCCCCATAAATTTCAGGAAATAAGGAAGAAAAGAAAATCAAAATCTACGGCCTGTTCCATGTGTGGTGAATTCTGTGCCCTGCAGATTGTGAGTGAATTTCTCAAATCTGAAAAGGAAGAGGCCGATGACCTCTGCTTCTAAAAAACTTCTTTTTGGCACAGCAGGAGTGCCTT
>JAUWJP010000177.1 GCA_030607635.1 Candidatus Aminicenantota bacterium | reverse complement strand
GTTCAGGTAAGAGAAGGATTGGGCGGGCCGTCCTAATAAGGAGGAATGAAATGAAGAATATATCAAGGCAATCCAAATGTCAAGACAGGGGAGGTGGGAAGATGGCTGGAGAACATGATGGATGGGTAGTTAAGTCCTTTTTCTCAACGATTCCTACTCTCCTTCCTTGGACATTCGCATTAACAAGAAAAGGGGCTATCCAAAACTGGGGACTAGGCTGGAAACAAGGCAGTAGACTAGGACGGCTCAAAGTAGTGAAAGTGAAGCTAATAGAAGTGGAGGTGAAATGATGCTTATTTTCATTTTATGTTTAGTGATTATAATTTTGGCTATCTGTCTCTACAGGGAAAGGAGAAATTTCAATAGCCTGATGGGGATAAAAGAGATGTTGGCTGATGAAATTGATAGGCTCAGGCCAGGGGGGAAAGATGGCTGAATTAAAATTATGTCCACAAAGATTTCATCCCGATGGTGATGGTTTATGCATAAAGGAAAAATGTGAATGGTGGGTGAAAGGGCTAGGTGGAATCAGTATTGAAGCATGTTCAATAAAGGTTCTTGCGGAAAATGTTTTTTTTATCCAAGAATATTCAAGTAGGATAACGAGATGATGGCAGTCAAGTTAGCCTTCGAAGCTACAGTAATCACCATGCTTTTTCTAGGTATCTTGGCTTTACTCATAAGCCGAATCAAACAAAGGAGGAATTAAATGAAAGAAAACAACAAAGATTTACCAGTAACATTGGAATCCCAGGACATCTTTGAAAGATTCGAGCAGCTCGATGATAAGGTAATTATTCAATTGCTCGAAGACCAGGTAGCCGAAGCCTGGGTGTACCATTTTAAGCAGGAAGGGAAAGATATCTGGGGCATAGGGAAAGCCGGGATTGACGGTTGCGCAAAGGAAATGGGGAGAAAGGGGATCGCCCTGAGAGAAGATTCGGTTGATTTCATGATTGATCCTACCCATCCGGAATTTGTCCTTTTTACAGCAAAGGTTTCAAAGCATGTGGTCGATGAGAAAGGCAATGAGGCTACCGTGGAATCGGCGATTGGAACCAAGCGACAATGGATAATGCTGAAAAGGAGAGACGGGAAAATCGCAACCAATAAATTCTGGTTCGAACAGGGATCCCAGAAGGCGTTGAGGAACGCCAAGGCCCGGCTTATCCCGGACGAGATAAAAGCCAAGATCCTCGCATTCGCACAGAAGAAGGGAAAGGTGAAGGAAATCGAACCCCCGGCAAAATCGAAAAAAGCGCCCCTTTCGCCGGAGCCGGGAGATGACGGAATAGCAGATCTGTCCAGCCAAGGACCAGGAAAGGAAGAATTCCAAACAATCCCCATCACCCGGAAAGGCAAGACGGTCATGCATTCCAAATTTGAGGCCCTCGACCGATTCAAGGAAGCAAAGGAAGCGCTCGGGATACAGCTGTATTATAAGGTTTTGGGCGAACACGGATGGGAAAAATCGAACCAGATCCCAGACAAAGACATCCCGACAGTTTATTACGCACTCCTAGAGACCCATGACGGCATCAAAAAGCAGACAAAAGAACCGGCCGAAAAGGAAAAAGAGCCAGAAAAGGAAAAGGCTGCAGAGGAGAAAAAGCCGGCCGTTTTTCCCGGCGATGAAGAAGAGAACCCGGGGCCAGCACCCGCAGAGATACAGGCGGAAATGCCAACGCAGGCAGAGACAATGGAGCTAACCAAACTCGAAGTAATCCTAGTGGACAAGCACGATTTCTCACCCGATCAAGTAATCGAAAAACTCATAAAAATGTTCGGCGGAGACAAGACAACCAAATTGACAAAAGAGCAAAACAAGGAGGCCATAGAATATTTTAATGACGCAATCGAGCAACTAAACAAAGCCAAATAACCATGAGTTACAGTCAATACGAAAGAGGAAAATATATCCGGCTGAATATGATCCACCACCTCCTTCTGGACCAGGTGAGCACGGAACGATTCGGCATCACCTGGGACCTCATGGACGAAATGGACACAGCCGGAACCACCCACAGCCCGGAGCTCGCGCAGGACGAATATTATAAAGCCGCGGTAGCAGCCTGGGTGGACGCGAAGAAGGCCGAGCGGCAAAGATTCATTGAATCAAAATCAATGTAAGGAGAAAAAATATGTAAAAAATTGAAAAAATTAAAAAGGCCGCCCTGGGCTTCCCGGCCCAGGCGAGGACCCTCATTGTCCACGACGATAAAACGCTCGTGGTCGCGAATGATTTTATTCAGACTATGAAGGAAATGATAAAGGAAATTTCCGGATCCTACGACCCGATTATTTCCCATGCCAAAGCAGAGAAGAAGAAATACGTTGACCCGCTGAAAGAGGCCCGGGGAACAGCCCGGCTCCACGTCACATCCTACCTGGAGGACCAAGCAGAGATCCAAAGAAAGGCCGATGAAAAAGCGAGGGAGGAAGAGCAGAAACGACAGAAGAAAGAGAACGACGATCTGGACCGGGCCAAGAAATACCAGGACCAGGGCATGGAAGAAGAGGCCGATGCTATAATAGAGGATATCCCCCTCCCGGCCCGCGCACCAGAAGCCCCAGTCTATGCCAAGCCGGAGGGCTTGAGCCTTAAGCGGATCGTGGATACAGAGAAGATCAACCAATTCGTAGCCACCACAAAAGGGCAGGCACAGATCCCGGGAATTAAAATTTATCCAGTATGGAAATGGGAAATTGAGGACAGAAGTAAGATCCCCAGCAGCTACTTCAGGAGCACCATTTCGACACGGATGGCAAAAACCGAGAACATCACTCAGGGCAAGCCGGAAGACGCATAAATCTCTTGACATAACGGTTCTAATTTTATATGATTAGAGTGATGAGCCAGATTAATGATAATTGATAACAAAGAAAGCCCTTGCTATGCGTCTGTCATTGCTCCATATCGGAGTTTCTGGCTCATCCATAGGCGTAAGCGAGGGCTTTTCTTCTTTTCTAAGGAATAGCAATGAAATTTAATCATGAAGTAGTTCCGGTGATTCTTAAATCTAAGGAAATTAAAGAGGAACTCTTGGATATATTAATAGGGCCTAAAACTTTCGTCCCGATTAATACCAAAAAAGATCATCAGGTAAATATGCAAAATTTATTTAATAATCATATAGAGGCTTTATTACATTTAGGCGGACTTTTTGTAATTAGTAATAATGGAAAAATCCCAATAAAAATAAAAAGGGAAGAAATGAAGGAATTTATGCACGAACATTTAGCATATGTTCGTTCTCTTTTCTTTAAGATAATTTCAAGTAAAGATTTTCATGAAAAATATAGAAATTTAAAAAAAGATGATAAATTACAAATATAAGAAAGGATAGAATGAATGAAAAAAAAGACAGGAGATGATTGGTTTCCATTTTGGATTGACAAGTGGATTTTTGGTTCAACCAGAGATGAGTTGACCATAGAACAATGTGCGGTTTGGGTAGATTTCCTTGCATTAAGCTATAAGGATGATGGTTATATAAGAGCAAATGTTGGAATTCCATATCCAGTAAAAAGGCTTGCAGGACTTTTGAATAGACCAGAAAAGCTTATACAACAGACAATTGACCGATGTTTAGAACCCAAAATAGAAAAATTAAAACTTGAATCTGATGGTACTCTTTATGTTATTTCACATCCAGAATATGAGCTTTCAAGGCGTCATAAAAGAAGGTTAAGTGAAGGCAATGTCCCCCAAAACGGACATGATGTCCAAAAATCGGACACTAAGAGAAGAGAAGAAAAGATTTTAGATATAGATAAAGACTTAGAAGAAGATACAGAAATCCTCAATCTTCTTTCTAAAGTAAAGAATTATCCCTTCAATAAAGAAAAAGACTCAGAGTTTATTAAGAAATTAAAAGTCGAGTTTCCTGATGTTGATGTTCTAGAGAAGGTAAAGCAAGTATGTGCTAATTGGCTTGATAGACCCTTATTAAAAAAATCTAGACCAAGAGTACAGATTAGAAAATGGGTTACAAATGAACAAAAATGGCAGAAAGAAGGCGTGAAAGAAAAGAAAGTAGGTGAATCTACTCATATTCCCTCAAAGAAAGAAGATGATTACGCAAAAGCCAGAGTAATAAAAATGAAAGAACTCCAAAAGAAATATCAATCTGAGAGAGATAATGCCTGGAAAACAAAGAAGTTGGACTGGTTAGATGATATCGACAATAAAATCAACGAAGAAATAGCAGAGTTTTCTCGTAAATATCATAAGGAGGAATAAATGAAATTCACCAAAGAAGAAAAAAGCCTATGTGAGCAGATAGCGGAGAAGCATAGGAAGGAGATTGGTAAGGGAGATTGGTATATAGCCAATGATTTAACATTATTATCAACAAGTGATGCTTGGGTGGGGCAGGCAGATATAATT
>JAUWJP010000160.1 GCA_030607635.1 Candidatus Aminicenantota bacterium | reverse complement strand
GGCATTGAGAAGGGAGCTCGGGCTAAAGCGATCGAAAAAGAAGAAGTAGCTAAAATGAAGAGAAACTTAGATGATGAAATAAGTATTCTCGAAGGAGAAAGATTAAGGAAGACAAAGACTGTCATCAAGGGAGAAAAGATTGAGAAGGATCTGGCGGTTGGGGATCTTGTCTTAAAAAAAGGAGGGAAATTAGACGAGAAAATATTGAATAAACTGGAACCCGAAGTCATCCTTAAATTGAAACTCAAAGGGAATCCAGACCGAGATAAAAAAATAAGGGATATTGAGAAAAAGGTTAAGCGGCAGATTGAAGCTCTCAGATCCATATTTAAAGAAAAAGTTGATAGCCTCAAAAAGGGTGATGAGTTATCTCCGGGAGTGATTCAAGCTATTAAAGTCTACATAGCAATGAAAAGAAAGCTTTCTGTTGGGGATAAAGTTTCCGGTCGCCACGGAAACAAAGGGATCATTGCCAAAATAGTTCCTGAAGAAGATATGCCTCGCCTGCCCAATGGAACTCCGGTAGAAATTGTCTTAAATCCCCTGGGAGTGCCATCGAGAATGAATGTTGGACAGATATTAGAAGCTCATCTGGGTTGGGCCGCTAAAGAGCTTGGCCTTTGGATTTCCACACCAGTATTTGATGGAATTTCAGAGCAGGAAATAAAAAGCCTTTTCGAAAAAGCAAATCTGCCTAAAACAGGAAAGGTTTCCCTTTATGATGGCATAACAGGTGAATTGTTCGACCAGGAGGTAACCATAGGTTATATCTACATCATGAAGCTCTATCATCTTGTTGACGACAAAATTCATGCCCGCTCCACTGGCCCATATTCTCTGATTACGCAACAGCCCTTAGGAGGTAAAGCTCAATTCGGCGGACAGCGTTTTGGAGAGATGGAAGTGTGGGCTTTGGAAGCTTATGGGGCGGCTTTCACACTTCAGGAACTTTTAACAGCCAAGTCAGATGATGTGGAAGGAAGAGCCAAAATATACGAAGCTATAGTCAAAGGAGATCTGGACTTTACTCCAGGGCTTCCTGAATCGGTGAACGTTCTCATTCGAGAGCTGCAGAGCCTCTGTCTAAATGTGGAATTGGAGAAAGAAGAAGAAAAAGAAGAGATATTGCCCTGGGGAATTGATGTCCCCCAAATCCTAAAAGGAGATGAATAATGGATGTTAGACAGTCTGTTGAGGGAAAGCCCAGAGTCGATTTTGACCGAGTTAGAATCAGTATTGCCTCTCCCGAAAAAATAAAAAGCTGGTCGTGGGGAGAAGTGACCAAGCCTGAGACAATCAATTACAGGACGTTCAAGCCAGAGAAGGACGGACTTTTTTGTGCAAAGATTTTTGGCCCTATAAATGATTACGAATGCCTCTGCGGGAAATACAAGAGGATGAAATACAGAGGCATTATTTGCGAGAGATGCGGAGTGGAGGTCACCAAATCAAAAGTTCGCCGAGAGCGCATGGGCAATATTCAATTGGCTTCTCCAGTGGCCCATATCTGGTTTTTCAAAGGGACACCATCCCGAATCGGTCTTGTGGTAGACCTTTCCATTAAAGATTTAGAAAAGGTCCTTTACTTTGAATCCCATATTGTAATTGATCCAGGAGACACTCCCCTCAAAGAAAAGCAACTTCTTACTGAAGAGGAATATAAAGATGCCAAGGAGAAATACGGAGACGACTTCAAGGTTTCCCTTGGAGCTGAAGCTGTTAAAGAGCTTCTTGATAGAATAAATATCAACAAAGAAGCTGAGGACTTAAGGCAGCTTATGAAAAAAGATGCTTCTCAACAGCGAAAGCTTCGATATGCAAAGAGATTAAGAGTTTTCAAGGCTCTCAAAATGTCAGGGAATCGTCCTGAATGGATGATTCTGGATATCATTCCTGTCATCCCTCCTGATCTGAGGCCTTTAGTCCGGCTGGATGGGGGGCGTTTTGCCACTTCTGATTTGAATGACCTTTACAGAAGGGTCATAAATCGAAACAACCGATTGAAAAAACTGATCGAACTAAAAGCACCAGAACTTATCATTCGGAACGAAAAGAGAATGCTTCAAGAAGCTGTTGATGCACTCTTTGATAACGGGAAAAGAGGCAGAGTGCATCTTGGAGCCAATCGGAGGCCCCTAAAATCTTTAAGCGAAGCCCTGAGAGGAAAACAGGGAAGATTTCGCCAGAACCTTCTTGGGAAGCGAGTCGATTATTCGGGAAGATCTGTTATCGTTGTTGGGCCAGAACTCAAGTTGAATCAGTGTGGGTTGCCCAAAAAGATGGCGCTGGAATTATTTAAACCTTTCATTTTTCATAAGTTAGAGAAAGAAGGATTGGTTCCAAGTGTAAAGGTTGCTAGAGAATGGCATGAGCAAGAAAAGCCTGAGGTATGGGACTATCTGGAAGAGGTAGTTAAAGAGCATCCTATTCTGTTGAATCGAGCACCCACTCTTCATCGCTTGGGAATCCAGGCGTTTGAACCAATTTTAATCGAAGGAAAAGCTATCCAGATT
This sequence comes from Candidatus Aminicenantota bacterium, assembly GCA_030607635.1. GTDB lineage: Bacteria > Acidobacteriota > Aminicenantia > Aminicenantales > Aminicenantaceae > SOIV01. Next base: position 2,167 of record JAUWJP010000160.1, on the reverse strand, counting down.
CATCCTTTAGTCTGTGCTGCATTTAATGCTGATTTTGATGGAGATCAGATGGCTGTTCACATCCCTCTTTCCGTTGAGGCCCAGGTTGAGGCTCAAACACTGATGCTTTCCACACAAAATATTCTCTCTCCATCTCACGGTAGACCTCTTGCCATCCCCAGTCAGGATATGGTTTTAGGCTGTTATTATCTGACCTTAGAAAAAAAGGAAATGAAAGGAGAAGGACGCATTTTTGCTTCTGAGGATGATGTTTTATTAGCTTTTGAAAATAAAAAGATTAGCCTTCATGCACAAATAAAGTTGCGCTTTAATGGCTCCTTCATGAATTTATCAACTTATTATGATGATCAGGCAGTTATGGTTTGTCCTATCACTGAAATGCGTAATGAACTTATCGAGACAACTCCTGGAAGGATAATATTCAACAGTATTCTTCCCAAGGGAATCCCTTTTATTAACGGCATGCTAAAAAAGAAAGGGCTGGAGAGTTTAGTTTTTTACGCCTATTTGAAGGTGGGCCTTGAACCTACCGTTGATATGTTGGACAAGATTAAGGAATTAGGCTTTAATCATGCGACATTTGCAGGCTTTTCTCTGGGGATAGATGATTTTATCATTCCACGAGAAAAACCTGAATTAATAGAAAAAGCAGAGAAGGAAGTCCAAAAGATCGAGAATCTCTATCGAGAAGGCACAATTTCAGCTGGAGAAAGGTTTAATCGGGCCGTGGAAATATGGGGCGCTGTTACGGACAAAGTATCCAGCGCGATGATTGAGAAAATGCGAAAGGTAAGCTTTGAAGGGAAGGATTTGAATTCTTTGTTTGTCATGGCTGATTCTGGGTCAAGAGGAAACAAACAACAGATTCGACAGCTCGCTGGGATGAGAGGTTTGATGAGTAAACCCTCAGGTGAGATTATCGAAACTCCGATTGTTTCAAATTTGCGAGAGGGGCTGAACGTTCTGCAGTATTTTATCTCTACTCATGGAGCGCGTAAAGGTTTGGCTGATACAGCTTTGAAGACTGCAAATTCTGGTTATCTAACCCGAAGGCTGGTGGATGTTTCCCAGGAAGTTATTATTGATGAGCATGATTGCGGCACTCTGAAAGGGATAAATGTCACCGCCATTGTCGAAAATGGAGAACTTATTGAGCCTTTTGTGGATAGAATCGTTGGCAGAATCTCTTTAGAGAGAGTTCTGCATCCTGATACAAATGAGAAAATTGTAGATATGAATGAAGAGATTACCGAGGAGATTGCGCAGAAGTTTCAGGAGCAGGGTATTGAAAAAGTGAAAATCCGCTCTCTCCTGACCTGTGAATCTAAGAAAGGAGTGTGCAAGCTTTGCTATGGTCGCAACATGTCAACTGGTGCACTTGTTGAACTTGGAGAGGCAGCAGGGATTATTGCTGCTCAATCTATCGGAGAGCCAGGCACCCAGCTGACAATGAGAACATTTCATATTGGTGGAATTGCGATGAGAGGGGCGGAGAGGTCCAAACTTGAAGCAAAAAATGATGGGATTATCAGATTTAGGAATCTTAAATCCGTAATTGATAAGGAAGAGTCTTTAGTTGTTGTAAACAGAAACGCAAACATAGCCATCATTGACCATCGGGAAAGAGAGATTGAGCATTATCAGGTTCCCTACGGTGCTAAGATATTAGTTAATGATGGAGAAGAGGTGAAGGCCCGGCAAGAGTTTGCTGAATGGGACCCGTTTAACACATACATCCTGACTGAGGAGACAGGAGTTGTGCGCTTCCATGATGTAGCTCTTGGAGTTACCATGGAAGAGATACAGGATGAGTTTACAGGGTTGGTCAGCCGGGTTATTACTGAGCCGAAAGATGAAAAAATGCAGCCTCGGATCGAAATTATTGCTGCCAGGAAGAGAGATGAAAAAAATAGACCTATAGTGCTCAAAAAATATTTCCTTCCTTCCGGAGCAAATCTGGCGGTTAAGGACGAGGATAAAATATATGCGGGAGAGGTTCTGGCAAAGATACCGCGAGAAGTAGCTCGAACCAAGGATATCACTGGAGGTTTGCCTCGAGCAGAGGAGCTTTTTGAAGCCCGGAAGCCTAAGCAGCCTGCAGTTATTTCCGAAATAGATGGAATTGTGGAATATCGAGGTCTTGTTAGAGGCCAAAGGAAACTGATCG
>JAUWJP010000301.1 GCA_030607635.1 Candidatus Aminicenantota bacterium | reverse complement strand
TATACATCCCAGCGCAACCAGCAGCAAGTTCTTCACTTAAGATAACGGTATCAATATCAGATAAACCTCCTCCTCCGTATTTTTCAGGGATTTTGCAGGCAAGAAATCCAACTTCGAAAGCCTTCTTCATGACGTCTTCAGGAAATTCGTGTCCTTCATCATACTTTGCAGCTTTGGGTTTCATTTCTTTTTCGGCGAATTCCCGAGCCATCGCCTTAAGAGCTTCCTGCTCCTCTGTCAAACTAAAACTAATCACTCTCGCCTCCTTATTTTTTCTTAGGGTCGATAATATCGAAGAATTGCAACTATCATCAAGCTTTATACTGTAAACCTTTTCTTATGTCAATTTTTCGTCACTTGCAAACAAAATCTTTTCCCGGGCCATAATAAAAACAGGATTTTTTATCCTTAAAATATTCTCCACAATTTCTTGAGAACGAATATTTTTATGTGGAGAGTGCTTCAAATAAAGAAAAAGTTTTTCCCTCTTCCCATCAGGAAATATTCCTTCGATGTTTCCATGCTTATTATCTGCTAAAAAATCATCAACTATTTTCTCCACCTTCTTGTAATCATCATTTGCAGAAATATTCTTTTCTTTACAGATTGCTTTTAAAGCTTCTTTTGCTGCTCGACTTTTCAAGTCAACTGAATAGACCAAAGTTTTCATCTCTTCATTCAAACGGGGTTTAAAAGTCTTGAACTTCTTCAAACTTAAAAATTTAACGCCTGCAGGCAGAAATTTGTTCACGTGGGAAACAAATTCGTCGCCTTCAAACAGATACTGGGATTTGAACTCAATAATTTCAGCCTTCCCCTCCATGCCCAACGGAAGGGCAGGAAGGTAAGATATCGCCATTTTCGGATGGAAACCCTCTGAATGGACAACTGAAATGCTAGCTCTTCGGAAAGTCCTCTGGATTATATTGCTTAAGTCTAAATGAGATATGAACCTTGCATTTTTGCGCTTTGAATAGATTGCTCGATAACGAAAAACATCCTGAGTCTTCTTTCCAAAAAGAGAATAAGACGCTGAAGGAATTTCTATTTGCTCCTGAAATTCTCTCTCCAGTAGGGGCGAAAGATTGCATCCCTGACACAAATCACATTTATTCTCGAGACAGGATAAAGTTCGCTCTTCTTTTAAAGCCTTATCTACCTCTTGAAGCAAATGGGATTTTTTTATTCCTGTATCAATATGATCCCAAGGGAGAACTGCGTCTCTGTCCAAAGCTTCAAGATAAAGTCTATAATCGATATTTTTAGATTCAAAAGCTTTTTCCCAGATACGAAAGTCGAATAGATCGCCCCAGCTTTCAAAGCGAGCACCATTTTTCCACGATTGAAAAAGGACTTGAGTTAGTTGTCTATCGCCTCGGGAAAAAACAGCTTCCAGAATCGAATTTTTAAGAGAATGATTTTTGAACTTAACAAAGCGATACTTTCTCAAACGGGACTTAAGAAACCTGTGTTTTTCTTCCAGAATCTTTTCGTCTTCCATTTTAATCCATTGGAAAGGTGTATGAGATTTGGGGATAAAGGATGTTGCGCTGATATTGATATTAGGAGGAGATTTAAGAATTTTGGATCCAATCCTTATCACGTCTTCCACCAAGCTCACAATTCCTTCTAAATCTTCATCTCTCTCAGTCGGCAGCCCAACCATAAAATAAAGCTTAAGTAACCTCCACCCCTGAGAGAAGGCATTCTCCGTAGCCTCGAGTATCTCGTTATTTTTCAGGTCCTTGTTAATGACCCGGCCCAATCTTTCTGTCCCTGCTTCTGGAACCAGGGTAAATCCAGTTTTTCTAACTCTAGTAATGTTCTTAGCTACCTCTAAAGATAATCCCTTGGGACGCAAAGAAGACAATGAGAGGGAAATCCTTTGTTTTTCCAGTTCAGTCATTAAAATCTCAACAACTTCACCGAGATAAGGGTAGTCACTTACTGAGAGAGAGGACAATGAAGCAGCTTCATAACCCGTTAGCCGAAGGCTCTCCAGCACCTTTTTCAGAACAAAAGAAGGACTTTTCACTCTGTAAGGAAAATATATGCTCAATGCCTGGCAAAATCTGCATTTATGGTAACACCCCCTTGCCACCTCAACTGCTACTCTGTCAAAAATGACCTTAATATTTGGAACAACAATTTTTTCAGGAAAAGGGGCCTCATGAAAAGGAAAACGAATTCTTTTTTCAATCTTCTCTGGCGCACTATTATCAGGTTTTACTGCCATAAGATAAGAGTTTCGAGGTTGGTAAGTAGTGTATAAAGAAAGAACATAGACTCCCTTAATCTTGGCCATCTCTTTTAATACTGCACTTTTTTCTTTAAATTCCCCCTTCAGGGTTATGTATTTTTCAATGATTTCCATGAAAGCTTCTTCCCCGTCTCCGACCAGAAACAGGTCAAAAATCGGAGCTACAGGTTCCGGGTTGAAAACAGCCGGTCCTCCTGCGATAATCAATGGATGTTCCAGATCTCTTTGTGCTGAAAAAAGAGGAATATGACCTAAATCAAGGATTGTCAAGACATTGGTAT
>JAUWJP010000154.1 GCA_030607635.1 Candidatus Aminicenantota bacterium | reverse complement strand
TTTTACAGGCAAAATTTTGCAGTTCCAGGCCACTCCAGCAATACCTTCGCTGTTGTGCGTCTCGGCTGCTGCGATCCCTGCCACGTGAGTTCCGTGAGCGTTGTCATCTGTGGCATCAGCGTCATCATTCACAAAATCGTATCCACTCGAATAAATTTTATCATTTAGATCAGGATGATCCAGGTCTACACCTGTATCGAGTATGGCAATTATAATCTCCTCATCTCCTTTTGTTTCTTCCCAGGTGCTTGTGGCTTTGATGTCAGCTCTTTCTTCTCCCTGTGGGCTTCCAGGAGGACCTATGTCTTGCCCGCTGTTGTAAAGAGCATATTGATAATCAAAAAGTGAATCATTGGGGGTCTCTGTTGCATAAACGATATAGTTTGGTTCTGCATATTCCACATCAGGATTTCTCCTCAAAGCAAAAAGCGTCTCCTCCAAAGTCGTGCTTTTCTGGATTTTAATCTTATAAACATTGATTCTCGGGATTCTTTTGAGTTTTTTGCACTGATAATCTGCAATAGTGGCTTTTATCGTCTGATCTGAAATAGTAGGTTTGAATTTGACCAGAACTTCATCCGGTCTATAAGGTGGCCCCTCGTAACGAAAAGGCAGGCCGTTGTTTAGATGTTTGATTTGACGACGAATAACGGGGCGATCTGGCCTTCTGGCTCTTTCAGACCTGAAATCTCTATTCCCTCCTGGTGTGAAAATTTCCGCTTCCTTGGGCCGGTAAGCTTTACCCGAGGAGTCTTTCGCCTGTTCTGGAAAATCAAGTTTGGTTTTAGGTGAGACTTGATCCAGCCCGCTATTGTTTCCCTTGGATTGAAGGGACTGGACTTTTTTTAAAGATGTTATTTGTTGTGGAAAAAGCACAGAGTTTTCATTTTTTTCCCTATCAAGCTTCCAATGTTTAAGGCTCGCCGAAAAGAGAAAGATAGGCATTACAAAAAGAGCAAAGATTGTTTTCTCTCTTTTCATGATTTCCTCCCTTAAAATTAAAAAGAATACATCATCCTAACTGTGAATCCAAAATCGACTCTATCTCCATGGGGTATAAAACTCCCTTCTGCTTTAATGCTGAAGACATCAGTGAGCTTGAAAATGGATCCCAGAGCAGTACTGAATGAACTCGCTCCGGATATGTTTATCTCCTCGTTTCCTTCCAAACTTCCTGCCGGACCTTGAATTGTTTGCACCATCTTGAACTTTCCCCAGAGTTTGTTGAAACTTAAATAGAGATAAGGATAAAAAGACTCAAAGCCTCTATAAGTGAAAACGGGGCCGATTGAAGCTCTCGTCCAGGAGGGATCCCCTTCCATGGTTCCTTCAACATCAACAGGCAAAACGGTCATCTCCCATTCTTTCTTTGTTCCGGTATAATAAAAGAATTGACCAAGAACATCTATCTGGAGATCTTTGGCATAAATAAGGCTTTTTCTGATTCCTGCTCCAAGGAGGTACCCTTTAATAGCTCCAACACCTAATGTTCTAGAAAGAGGGAGTCCTCTAAATGTCAGTTCGTCATAACTGGAGACGGGCATTGCATACCCCAAAATGGCATTCACGAAGAATCCTTTCCCAAATTCGACTTCTGTGTTGAATGTGATAAAAGAGGATTTGAGCTTTGAAGTGTACTGAACATCCAGGGCATCGTCCCAGGTTATTGTTCGTGAAAAAAATTCAAATCCAATCCCGGGAGTTATAGATACTGCCCGAAACATCCCTTCTTCCTGGTCCTGAGCTGAGGAGAAGCGGGTGAAAATCAAACACAATAAAATAGCTAAAAAAATAAGATGAAATTTTTTCATTTAGGGCTCCTCTGTCTCGATAGTAAACAAGCCTTTATTCAAACTACTTTTTTTTAGTTTCTATTTCCTCAAGCCTGGCTGTAGCTTTTTTTGCTAATTTGCTTTGAGGAAAATCAGTTATCAGTTTGGTGAAATAGGGGATACTCTGCTCGACCAATGTCGCTTTATAATAAGAATCACCTAAATAGTAATAAACCATATCCATTTTTGAAAAATTAGGGAAGCTGGTCAGGATCTCTGTTAGCCTGCTTGTGGCTGCGTTATACGCTTTTACTCTGTAATAATGAACTCCTATATAGAGAGTGTGTTCTGCCAATCTATCTTCGCAGTCTAATATTTTTTCCTGGGCAGATTTTGCTTCTTCACTCAATGGATAATTAGTAATGACTTTTTTAAATTCTGCGAGGGCCTGTTTTGTTTTTGTCTGATCCCTCCCAGGCTTCAGGACTTTTCTATAGAAAGTCATGGCAATTTGATGCCGAGCAAGGGGCGCAGAAGGACTGTAGGGAAAGAGGGATATAAACTCACTGTATTCAGATGCAGCCAGTATCATACTTCCTTCGTCTTTCTTTCGATAATATGAATCAGCAATGGCCAATTTGGCCTGCTGAGCATAAAAGCTCTTAGGAAAGGAATCAATGACTTGCCTTAAATATAGACGAGCTTTTTCGGGATCTTTCTTAATAAATTTCTCTCCAAGTTTAAAGAGGGCTTCATCGGAGGAAGCAACTTCTAGTGAAATTTCTTTTGTCTTTTTCCCACAGCCAAAACTAATCATAAGACAGAGGAGAGAAATGGTAAGAGCCAGGCTGAGTTTTTTCATCGTATTATTCTGTTTCTTCCTTAGGAAGAATAGAGCTTTTTTGTCCATAGCCATTCTTCTTTCAATCCATCCCGGAGCTTGATTTGGGGCGAGTAATTAAGGTCTTTCCGGGCCTTTTCAATATTGGCAAAGGTATGAGGCATGTCTCCTTTTTGCTTTTCTTTTCGCGCCAATCTTACTTGTTTTTGACAAATATTTTCTAAAAGGGGAAAAATGTCCTTTAATTTTTTCCGAGTCCCGCCTCCGATATTGTATATTTCTCCCACTTTTCCTTTTTTAAGGGACGCAAAATTGGCATCAATAACATCATCTATATAAGTAAAGTCTCTGGTCTGGTTTCCATCGCCGTAGACAGGAATCTGTTTGCCTTTTGCCAAGGCTTTGAAAAATTTATGGAATGCCATATCCGGGCGCTGACCAGGACCATAAACTGTGAAAAATCTCAGGGAAATCGAGGGGACCCCATAATTCTTGCAATAAAGGAGACAGAGATTTTCAGCAGCGAGCTTGGTCACTCCATAAGGTGAGAAAGGATGGAGGGGACTTGTCTCGGACATAGGAAGATCCGGGCAGTTACCGTATACAGAAGAAGAGGAGGCGTAAATGAATTTTTTAAGATTCCGGTTCTTAGCTACTTCCAGCAGTTTTTGAGTGGCTTCGATGTTATTTTTAAGATAAACGGAAAAATTATCTCCCCAGCTTGCCCTGACCCCTGCCTGGGCAGCATGATGAAAGACGTAATTTGTCTTTTTTAATATTTTCTTTAGATCCAGGTCATTTAAATCCCCGGTAATGAACTCAAAATTTTCATCCTTTCTCAAAGGCTTTATATTTTTTTCTTTTATCCGTTTAGGATAAAAATCAGTGAAAGAATCGATGCCTACGACTTTGAATCCTTCTTTGAGGAGTCTACGACACAGGTGGGATGCAATAAATCCTGCTGCTCCAGTCACTAAACAATTCATGATTGTCCGAATTTTCTTCCTAAAATTATCCCCTCGAGGATTGTATCCCGGGAGTTTTCCTCGTCGAAGGTAGCAGATCTACCCATCCCAACAGCCTCCTCGAATTTGCCGCAGGTTGCGGAAAAAATTGAGTGCGCAATTTGGATCATTGTTTACTTACCTCCAGAGTGATCGGATATTTTTTTTGGATGAGATAGCCTTGAGGAGGAAACTGCTTGATTGTAATTCCTGCCTCCAGTCCAGGATAGGATGTATAGCGAATATCTTCTACTCTGAAATCTAATTCTTTTAGCTTCGCTAGGACAGCTTCTGTTTTCTTCCCGATCAAATCTGGCATAAGATACTTTTCTTCCTTTTCTCCTTGACTGATAAGAAGACTGACAGGGGAGTTGCTTCCAACTTCTGCCGCAGACCGAGGATATTGAGAAATGATTTTTCCGGCCGCATACTCGGAGGTATGCACTTGAGATACTTCACCTCTTCTTAATCTAGCTTCTTTAAGAATTTGGCTTGAATTCTGGAGGTTTCTTCCTATAAGCCGGGGGACTATCACCTTCTCAGTTCCTGCGCTCAGGATGACTTTTACTACCTTGTTAATTTTTAATTTCGATCCAGAAGAAGGATCTTGAGAAATAATTTTTCCTCGTTCCCAACGGGTGTCAAATTGAACTCCCGCTTGAACAACGGATAATTTTCTTCTTATAAGCTCAGAGCTTGCTTCCTCCAAGGTTTTTCCGATGAGATTGGGGAGCGTAACCATCTCACCTTTTAGGATTATCCGAAAAGATAGAATGGTGCTCAGAAAGAAAATTATAAAAAAAATTAGCGCATAAGAGATTAAATTAGAAATTTTTTTTAATTCCATAACCTAAAATTGAGATATTGAAACAACTGTTATCTATACCATAGATTTATAACCAAGTAAACGGCAAAAAAGTTGCTTTGGGGACATTCCCAAAGGGGGCAGGCTGCTTTTATTTTTGGGGACGTCCCCCGGGGAGACAAGCTACATTTTTCATGCTTTGGGGATGCTCCCAAACATGCTTTGGGGACGTTCCCAAAGGAGACAGGTTATCTTTTTCCTGTAGGGTTTGATTTATCGAACTTAATGCTTGATGATGTTCCAGAAGGAGACAGGTTATCTTTTTTATACAGGGGTTTTATTCATGTAGGGGCTTGATTTATCAAGCCCACCTTGTTTATTGTAGGGATTTGATAAATCAAATCCGCGGTTTTATTTGCTGAAAGAACGCATTTATTTTATAATGATGCTT
>JAUWJP010000293.1 GCA_030607635.1 Candidatus Aminicenantota bacterium | reverse complement strand
GTGAGGGAAATTCTCTCACCATCTCTGTGAGAAGGTCTGCCTTGGAAAGCTCAGCCGCCTGAATAACCTGTTTCTTTTCCTTTTTTGCTTCGATCTTATCAGCCAGGTAAGAAACTATTTTCTTTAATCTCTGAGTTTTATCCTCATAGCTCCCCAGTTTTTCCTGAAAAACAATTTTATCTAAGTCTTTTGTTCTTTCTTTCAAGGTTATCTTTTTGTCTTGTTCCCAGAAAAATTTGGCATCCTCCAATCGAGCTTTAAGCACTCTCTCATTTCCCTTTCGAATAAGAGACTTTGAATCCTGGTAGGCATCAGCCACACCTAAAAAGAAAGGCCGTTGTTTCTTCTCTTTGACAATAGAGAACAATTTCTGCCCTTCTCTCATAGCAGTGCTTAATACTTCCAGAGGTAAATTTAAATATTCTTCCGGAAACGAGCCCAAGAAAACATGAGGATATTCGATATCATAGACAATGCGTCCAAGAAGATCTTCATCCGGATGAAGGGTGGCTTTGAGAGAGGTCAACTTCCGCACTATCTGATTTAAAATCATCTTTCTTCTTTCTTCCTGATCAATCACAACTCTCATCTTCCTTAGAGTTTCTCTGTACTCTATGAAAGATCTTACCTTAATTTTTTTGGGAAAATATATCTTATGACCGACTATTGAATTCCCAGCGTGTATTCCTCCTACAGAAAAAGAGAGCATTTTCTTGCCGAAAAGACAGAGAATATTTTTTATCGGACGGGAAAATCTAAAAGAACTTTCCCCCCATCTCATCATTTTAGGGAACGAAAGGGAAGAGACAATTTGAGGCAGAACCTCGGAAAGAATATCTCGAGTGAGCTTTCCTCTTTCGATCTTTTTTAAACCCAGATACTCTCCCTTTGCGGTCTTTATAACTTTAAGTTCACTGACTCTAACTCCTTGAGACTTAGCAAATCCCTTGGCCGCAGGCGAAAAAGATCCGTCCTTTTTCACGGCAACATCTTTAGGAGGACCGGTAATTTCCTCTTCTCTATCTTTTTGGGATGGAGCAAAATCACCGATAACAACCAAACGACGGCAGGTTCCATATGTTTCGATTTGTTCCCCATCAATATTCTGCGAAGAGAGCTCTTTCTTTAATTTCTCCTTCAGTTGCACAAGAGCAGCTTTCACGTGCGCAGCAGGCATTTCTTCGGTGTTTATCTCTAAGATAAATTCCATCAGGGTGAACTCTCCCTAGCTATGTATTTTTCAGCAATCTGGCTAACCAGGCCTCTTATCTGAGCAATCATTTTGACTCTCTCTGTAACACTTATTGCCCCTCTGGAGTCCAGAAGGTTAAAAAAATGGGAGCATTTTAGACACATGTCGTATGCGGGAAGGAGCAGATCTTCATCGATGAGCTGCCTGGCCTCTTTCTCGTTCAAAAGGAAAGAGTCCTTAAGTCTCCTTACGTTGGCCAGGCTAAAATTGTATTCTGAAAACTCCCTCTCCTCAATGAACCGTAAATCCTGGTAGCTGACATCGTCAGACCAGTTCAGGTCATAAATATTATCTTTTCCCTCCAGAAACATTTCTAACCTTTCCAGGCCGTAAGTGATTTCAACGGGTACCGGAAAAAGCTCAATCCCGCCTGCCTGCTGGAAGTAAGTAAACTGAGTAATCTCCAGCCCATCCAGCAAAACCTGCCACCCAACACCCCAGGCACCGATGGAGGGAGCTTCCCAGTCATCTTCGTCGAATCGAATATCATGATCCTGGAGATTGATGCCCAGAGCACCCAAGCTCTTAATGTAGATTTGCTGAATGTCCGAAGGAGAAGGCTTCATGATAACCTGGTATTGGAAGTGCTTCTGGACTCGGTGAGGATTTTCTCCGTAGCGGCCATCCGCAGGCCTCCGCGACGGTTGAACATAAGCAACTTTCCACGGTCTTTTATCAAGAACTCTGAAAAACGTATCAGGAGTCATGGTTCCCGCACCAACCTCAAGGTCATAAGATTGAGCAAGATAGCATCCTCGGTTAGCCCAGAACTTCTGAAGATTCATAATAAGGCTTTGAATACTCATTTTATCCTTTTCTGGACGACTTTTTTTTCTCCATCCACATTAAAACAGGATTCCGCGCAGCACTGGTCTCGTCCAGGCGCCGCACGTAGGATGTATGTGGAGCAGACCTCACAACCTCTGGATTCTTTTTTGCTTCTTTCGAGATCTGCTTCATGGCATCAATGAAAAGATCAAGATCTCTCTTGCTTTCAGTCTCTGTGGGTTCGGTCATTAACGCACCACGAACAATCAAGGGAAAAGACATGGTCGGAGGGTGCAGGCCAAAATCGATGAGCCTTTTGGCGATGTCAATGTTTCCGACACCGTGTTCTCTCTGAAACTTATCTGAAAAAACACACTCATGAAGAGTAGGGGTCTTGTACTTCAGATAATACTCTCTTTCCAGGCTTTTGCGAACATAATTAGAATTCAAAACTGCAATCTCTGCTACCTCCTTTAATCCTTCGTACCCTAAGGATAGAATATATGCCAGTGCTTTGACAATAACTAAAAAATTTCCGTAGAAGCTGTGGACTTTTCCGATACTCTTCGGCCGGTCAAAGTTAAAGAAGTATTTTCCTTCTTTCCTTTCTATGATGGGAAGAGGAAGATAAGGCTTCAACATCC
>JAUWJP010000039.1 GCA_030607635.1 Candidatus Aminicenantota bacterium | reverse complement strand
CAAAATCGGCCTTAATTAGTCAGAAACTTTGGAGTTTTGCGATGTTTAGTCCCGATTTCATATGCATAGGCTATTTCAAGTAAAATTGGCTCACTCCAGGCCCTTCCGAAAAAAGATATTCCAACAGGTAACTCATCAATATAGCCCATAGGTACTGTAATATTTGGATATCCAGCTTGAGCTGCAGGAGAAGAGCTTCCCAACTGAAAACTGTCGCCATTAATCAAATCGGTTTTCCAGGCAGGGCTTCCTGTTGGGGCTATTATTGCATCCAGATCATGTTCATTCATGACCCTGTCTATTCCTTCTTCCCTACTGCCTTTCATCATTTTGGCTAATGCTTCCTTGTATTCCTCAGAGGTCAAATCTCCCTTTTCCTGGGCCATATCTAGGTATTTCTGGTTGAAATATTTTAATTCTATCGAATCCGATTGATTAAATGCTATAAGTTCTTCAACGCTTTTGATTGGAGCATCAGGTCCCAGGGATTGGAAATATTTATTCAATCCATCTTTGTATTCATATAGCATGACTTCGAATGAATAATCGCCAACCTTATCACTTGATATTTCATCTATCTCAATGATTTCTGCTCCCTGGCTTTTCAGAAAATCTACCGCTTGGTACATCAGCGTATCAACCTTATAATTTATTCCTAAAGGACCTTTGTATAGACCGATTCTCTTACCTTTTAACCCGTCTTCTTTCAAGAATTGCGTGTAATCCCTGTAAAATTTTCCATGGCTTGCCAATGTTTTTTCATCGGCTGAATCTACCCCGACTAATGCCCCCAAACAAATCGCAGCGTCTCTTACCGTCCGTGCCATAGGTCCCGGTGTGTCTTGTGTAAATGAGATGGGAATAACTCCAGAGCGACTTACAAGCCCTACGGTTGGTTTGATTCCCACAATACCATTGCTATGTGAAGGGCAAACAATGGAACCATCGGTTTCAGTACCTATCGCAAGCATTGTAAGATTAGCAGATACAGCTACGGCTGAACCCGAACTTGATCCACAAGGGTTACGACTCAAAACATAGGGATTTTTGGTTTGGCCACCTACACCGCTCCAGCCACTTGTAGATAATTGACCCCGAAAATTCGCCCACTCACTTAAATTGGCTTTCCCAATTATAACCGCTCCGGCATCTTTTAGTTGTTTGGCAACATAGCTATCCTTCAACGGGTAAGAATTCATTAATGCTCTGGAACCGGCAGTGGTTGCCATTTTATCATGGGTGTCAATATTGTCTTTTAATACTACAGTGATGCCATGAAGAGGGCCTCTTATTTTTCCCTCGCTCATCTCTATATCCAACTCTTCTGCAACTTGAATAACATCAGGATTTACTTGAATAATAGAGTTAAGCGTGGGCCCACTTTTATCAATCTCCTCAATTCTGTCCAAATAGGCTTGAACCACCTCCTTAATGGTATAAGTACCGTCTTCATATCCCAGTTGAATTTTAGTTATGTCTTGTTCTAGAAATCTAAAACTGTCATATTCTGTAACTTGAGTTTCTCTGGACAGAGGCTGACAAGAAATTTGTAAGAATAATTGAATTATCAAGATAATTTTAATCTTATTCAATAAAGCTTTGCTGTTTATTATTTTCATTTGTTTGTCCATGTCTAATTTATTAATAGCTTACCACAAACATTTGTGTATAAACAATTGTATATATCCACTGATTTGGCGGCAAAAATGTACGTTTAAGCAGATCATCCGGCATTATTATTGAAGCTTTTTTTAAAGTGCCTTTTTTGGGCCCAAAAAGGAGCTTTTAAAAATAGGATGTGTCCCTATTTACTATTTAATTTACCAAAAAAGGAACTTTTTCCTTATGAATTCGTACTACTTATGTAAGGGTATAAATCTGAGGTGAATTATGAAAAAATGGATTTGGAGAATTTTAGCTGTCGTATTTGTAGGAGTTTTCTTTGTTTTTCTCTTCTCCAGCAAAAAAAATGAAGAAACTTTAAATCTCGTGGAAGTCACAAAAGGAACCATTAGTGAAAAGGCCCTGGCTGTGGGAACCATCGAGCCGGAACAGGAGATTAGAGTCAAATCGACCATCCCCGGCATCGTCTCAGAAGTCCTGTTCAAAGTCGGAGACTCAGTCCAGAAAGATACCCTGCTATTTAGGATCTCCCCCAATCCGACGCCAATGGAATACGTCGAGACGAGACGGAACGTGGAAATGGCTCAAATTACTTTGGATAAACTCCGGGCAGACCGGGAGAGAAATCTCAAGCTTTTTAAGGAATCGATCCTCTCCAGTTCTGATATGGATGCCAGTGAATCGGCTTACAATGAAGGCAGCTTAAGATTTAAAATCGCTCAGGATAAATTCAAGCTTATGGAAAAAGGCCGCATTCAGCTAAGCAACCGCAGCATTGATTCCATTGTGAAATCCCCTACCAATGGTATGATCCTTTCCCAGAATGTTTTCCAAGGGGATCCCGTTGTCCCTCTGACCAATTTCCAACCAGGAACTGAACTCTGTTCTTTAGCTGACATGGAAACGCTGCTTTTTAAGGGCACAGTGGATGAAATCGATGTCGGAAAAATCCTGGTCGGCATGGATGCGGACATTCAAATAGGCGCTTTGCCTGATAGTAGTATCCTGGGCAAGGTAGAGAGGATATATCCCAAGGCAAAAAAAGATGGCAACGCCACCCTCTTTGACATTGAAATCCTTATCTCTGATGACGCCGGGCAGCTGCTTCGGGCAGGCTACTCAGCAACAGCCACAATTACTGTCCAGGCCAGAGAAAACATCTTGATACTTCCTGAACGCCTTGTGCTATTTGAAAATGGCAAGAAATTTGTAGAAGTGCAAAAGGGCGAAAAGATAGAAAAAAAAGAGGTTCAGACTGGTCTTTCTGACGGGTTGTACATCGAAATCACCAGCGGTTTGACAGAAGGTGAAAAGGTTGTGGAAAGACCTCCCCGCGAAATCAAATGATCACTATTTTCTTTCGAAACCTCGTCCGCGACTTGATGCGCCAGCCTTTGCGGACCATCCTCACTCTTTCTGGGGTTATTTGGGGAACTTTTTCAGTCATTCTTTTGATCGCCTTTGGTGAATCAGTGGGAAAAGCTCAGACAAAGCGCTTTCACGGTATGGGCTACGGGATCGTGCTTATGTTCCCCTCGCAAACCACTCTTCCCTACAAAGGATTTCAGAAAGGCAAACCCATCCGTATAACTCCTGAGCAGGTAGAAGACATCCCCGATAAAGTTTCAGACATTGAAATTATAAGCCCGGAATTTGTTAGAAGCTGTAGGATGCGGTATGAAAGACGGGAGTTTCTTAACACTGTGCGGGGAATCAACCCCCCTTTCGAGCTGATGCGCAACATTATCCCGGCAAAGGGACGTTTTATAAATCCATTAGATATGAAAGAGAAAAGGCGGGTATGCCTTATCGGTGATGTCTTAGCTACAGATCTTTTCAGTACCAGTGACCCCATGGGTAAAAGTATCTTTATCGAAGGAGTTCCCTTCACCGTGATCGGGATCATGGCGAAAAAACTTCAAAACTCGAATTACAATGGTAATCGAGACGAAAGATGTGCCTTTATGCCCTGGACCACTTACAGCGCTCTCTACGGGGACAAATACGTTTCTAACATCATCTTCCGTCCTTTGGATTTTAATCGGAGTGCTGAGGTGACCCAGGGAATCAAAAATCACCTGTCAAAACTGATCGGGTTCGATCCTCAGGATCCAGATGCGATCTTTGTTTGGGATACCCTTGAGATGGAAAAAAGTTTCCAGACTTTTTTCATCGCCTTCAATATATTCCTGGGGGTTATCGGCTCCTTTACCCTGCTTGTGGGAGGCGTGGGAGTCGCTTCGATTATGATGGTCGTGGTAGAAGAACGAGGCAGGGAGATCGGAGTCAAACTGGCTGTGGGTGCCCGCCGCCGCACAATTCTGTTTCAGTTTTTCATCGAGTCACTCACTATTATGTTAATTGGCGGGCTTGTCGGCTTTGCTTTTTCCGGAGCCGTAGTAAGGTTAGTTCAAACAATGCCAGAGGCTGTCACCCAGTTTGTAGGAACTCCCCAAATCAGTCCCTTGGTCGCTGTCTCATCTATATCCATTCTTCTGCTTATCGGGACTGTTTCCGGCTTCATTCCTGCCAGAAATGCTGCTTCAACAAATCCGATCACCGCCCTGAGGAAATAAAATGAATCTTACACTGCTGCGCTTCTTTTCGAATGAATTCCGGAAACGACGTAAGAAAGCTGCTCTGATCACATTTGCCCTTTTCTGGGGCTCTCTCTCGATTCTTCTACTTCTTGCATTTGGTCAGGGAATGTCTGCCCAGTTCCGCATAAGTTTCAGCGGTTTAGGACAAGATCTAATCATGATCTCCGGAGGCCAGACCTCAAAACTTTATCAAGGGCTTCCCAAAGGAAGGCGAATTCGTCTCTACCCAGACGACATCCAGTATCTAAAGGAGAGAATTCCCGAAATATCCTTGATCGCTCCCGAATCTTATAACAATTGGCCCGTATCGGCAAACCGCAAAGAGATCAACCGTACGATCCATGGAACAACAGCAGAGTTTGCCCATATGCGGACCCAAATTCCTCAAATGGGAGGCCGTTTTTTAAATACTGCGGATGTTAAGAATGGTCGCAAAGTGGCTTTTATCGGTTGGAAAGTAGGAACCGACCTCTTTGGCACTGAGAATCCTGTAGGGCAAAAGATCGTTATAAACCGCATCCCATTTACTGTTATTGGTGTTCTGAAAAAAAAGCTCCAGGATTCCATGTATCAGGGGCCAGACGCAGATCAGATTTACCTCCCCTACTCGGCCTTCACCCAGATCGACAGCCAGCTCCATATCGACCGCATCCACATCCAGCCCAGGGAGACTAAGTTGTCTCCGCTTATTGAGGAACGGGTAGAGACTCTATTGGGTAAAAAAAACCGTTTTGATCCCACTGACCGTTATGCTCTCAGTATCTGGAATACGATCGAAAACGCTAAAGAAGCCGGAGCCATATTCAAGGGCATAGAGGTGTTTCTTGGCATAATGGGTGCTTTGACATTGCTTATCGGAGCTGTGGGTGTGACTAATTTGATGTATGCTATCATCAGAGAAAGGAAACAGGAGATCGGCATTAAGATGGCTCTTGGTGCTAAGCGCCGGGTGATTATCCAACAGTTTATTCTGGAAACACTTTTTATATTTTTAAAAGGGACTTTCTGGGGCCTTGTAACGGCTTTCAACATCATACATCTGGTTCGGCTTGTCCCGATCAATTACGATGGATTTGGAATCGAAGGATATCTCCTGCGTCCGGTTTTTTCCTTTGAGACATTCATCATTTTTCTGGTCATTGTGGGGACGCTGGTATTTATATCAGGCATTTTCCCAGCTGTGCGTGCTTCCCGGCTCAATCCCATTGATTCTCTTCGGTATGAATAGAGGTGATATTATGATCAAATTCAATAAAATCAAAAAGATTTATCATATGGGTACTCAGTCGCTTGAAGCGCTGAGCGGAGTATCCTTGCAAATTGCTGCCGGAGAATTTGTAACTGTCATGGGTCCTTCAGGCTCAGGCAAGTCGACTCTTATGAACATCATCGGTTGTCTTGATACCCCGACCGATGGGGAGTATTTCCTGGAAGGTAAAAACGTAGCAGGACTTACATTTGATCAACTTGCCTCTATCCGTAACAAAATGATGGGCTTTGTCTTCCAGAATTTCAACCTCCTCCCCTATGCCACTGCCTGGGAGAATATAGAGCTCCCCATGCTCTTTAACGGAAAAAATGCCAGAAATCGAAAAGAACGTATTACTGAACTATTAAACGAAGTAGGACTTTTAAAATGGAAAGAACACCGGCCCTCAGAGCTTTCCGGAGGTCAGCAGCAGCGCATCGCTTTGGCCCGTGCCTTGGCCAATGATCCTCCCATTATCCTGGCTGACGCCCCCACCGGAAACCTGGATTCTAAAAGCGGCGTAGAGATAATAGAACTTCTCAGCAGGCTTTGGAAGAAAGGACATACAATCATTATGGTTACCCACGACGACCGCTTAGCCAGCCATTCCCAGCGCATCATCCATCTCTTTGATGGCCGCGAAGCAGATTAAATAGCAGAATATAAATAGATAAATAGGGAATAAATAGGGACACATCCCATTTAATAGTAATAAATTTATAAATAAATGTATAAATTAAATAGGGACACATCCCATTTTTTCATGCTTTATGCTTTCTTGGCCTTCCCTTTTTTTCTCTGGAGTCGGACCGCACGAAGTGTTTGAATTTTCAGGAGTTAAACTGAAAAACGGCCTCAAAATCGACTTTAAGACAATGCTCTTTGAGGGGAAAATCACCTTTGCCCCCAAAAATAAAAATCACGCCTCTAAGATGATCCAGGCCTCATTGACACGGATAGTTTACTAAGAAGTGTTTTCTTAGAGCAATGGTTTTGGATATAAAATTGCTGGTTTAAGACTAAAAATTAGGCGGATTTGAAGGATGTCTTTATTTAATTCAACAAGTTACATAAGCCAAACTACAGTATCACACAAGTAATTCAACAAGTTACATAAGCCAAACTACAGTATCACACTCTTAAAAATCTTTAGGTGCAAGAACATTAGTTTATCCGACACCTGTTCTTCTTGTGGGGACGTACCCCTCACTGGACAAGTTTAGAATTTTTTTGATTGAAAAATCAGACCTGCTTCAGATGTTTAGAGAGATAATTTTTGAAGGCTGATTTAGAGCTAAAAAAATTAGATGAGCAAGTACCTGAATTCAAATCGGCTTATACGCCGTAGATTTGTAGCTTAATAAGACTGTTATTATGTTTTTTTCTTGAAGAACTCCTTCATGGGAAGCAGGAGACCAAATGCCATGATGACGATACCGATAATATGGAGAATCATGTTCTTCATGTCTGATTCCAGGATTTGTACGATCAAGCCATAACCCCAAGCGAGACCTCCAGCAAGGAGAATCGCCCACCAGGCCCATTTAGCTCCTTTTTTGAAGCCGAAAAAGAGCACAAAGAACAACGCGATCGAAGAACAGATGGCCAGCACCCCAACATGTCTGGTCTGAACAATAAAGGCCTTCCCTGCCGCTGTGTCAATCACCGCCTCTAAAGTCCCCCCATGGGCTTCCAGAGTACTCCCCCCAAGTGTACCGGGGGAAACAGTTAGTACAAGGCCGTACAGGCATGAAAAAACCATACAGATAGCAAGTAAGAAAGTACCGATTTTTAACATTAAACCCTCCTAAATAGATCTTATCTCAAACGCGCAAACACATTTAATAGAAATGCATTCACACAATTCGGACAGAAAATTTATCATTTCCCTTTTTTTACGAAACTGATTCTATTGAATAATTGCGAGTAATGCAAATAAAAAAATGCTTTATTCCTCTCTTCTTCGGGAGGCCGTATGGATTGCACCCTTACATCTTGGACCTAATTCTAATTAGGGGTCGGATCGAGGCATTTTATCCATAATCAATAAGTTAACTAGTATTTCAGTAAGTTCTCAATAATTGGGGGTAGATTATATTTGTGACTAATCACTGGATTCCTGCTTTCGCAGGAATGACAGATACTTATACTCAATCGTCATTCCCGCGGAGGCGGGAATCCATAGCTTCTACCCACACTTATTGAGAAGTTACGTATTTCACAGCGATAAATGGGCTTAAACGAGATTTTTTTGAGGGGGGAAATCGCCTTTAAGACAGAGAGATGGGTGCGATTGAAGAAAGGCGTTTGATTCATAGCTTTTTTCTTGCTTTTTTCTACTTTGGCTGTTATAAGTTCTTGATAACGAATAAGTAAGCTGAAATTTCTCCTTAAATATGAGCCTTAGAAGTCCCATTTGACCATAAAAATCATGCCTCTAAGATGATCCAGGCCTCATTGACACGGATAGTTTACTAAGAAGTGTTTTTTTAGAGCAATGGTTTTGGATATAAAATTGCTGGTTTAAGGCTAAAAATTAGGCGGATTTGAAGGATATCTTTATTTAATCCAACAAGTTACATAAGCCAAACTACAGTATCCGCAGTATCCAGTATCCAGGGTTAAAAAGGAGATTTTAAGGCAAAATATCAGCCCTTTTCGACCCGTGAATAATCCAGGTTAATTTAAAACGTTAGTTGTGCATGCGCGATGTTTAATAATCCCTGTATGGGAACACCATAAGGACAGGATTGTTCGCACCAGCCCGCACAATTGCGGCAGTAATCGGCATTATGAGTTGCGAGTTTTGCATATTTTTCCATAGCGAATTTTTCACTGCCATGGGCTTCAAAATAGTGGTTGTAGCGCATTATCGTGTTCACGGGGACATCATAAGGACAGCTGGATTCGCATAGACCGCAGGCATGGCGGCAGTACAATTGACCGAACCCCTCTTCAAAGGCAGCCAATTTATTTTTTTCTGTCTGGTCTAGGCCAGAGCCGGAGAGTTTCAGGAAATTACTGATATCATCAAAATTATTGAAGGCAAGATTCAAGGTATTAACCTTTGGATTATTGAGTACAAACTTCAAAGCGGCTGTTTTGATTTCGCGCGGGTCCTTCAAATTGTTCTTTTGAAGGAAAGATTCCGCTTTTTTTGCCGTCTCTACCATTCGGGACATATAACGCTGGGTTCTTTCGTCTACAGTTTCTCCCTTTTCTTTCATCTGTTCTATGCGTGTCTTCATCTCGAAATATCTGCCCAGTGGATCGGATTTCATGATAGTAGTGGCGATGTTTTTCTTGGCTGCGGCTTCAAGAATTTTTTCTCCAGCTTCTTTTTGAATGAAATTATAGACCAGGAGCAAGATATCAAACCGGCCGTCCTCAACAGCAGCGAGAAGCACTTTTTCCATAGTATCTTCCTGGCCTTGAAAATGGCTTCCATGGTTGGCAACCCCGACAAATCTCACTTTTCCGTCTTTCTTAAGTTGGGCCATTCCTTGATGGAAATTTTCATCTTTGAGTGCCTCGACCGTAGGAGGCCCTTGAAGCATTAAGCAATCGATATAGTCAGCCTGAAGTCGCTGTAAGCATTGCTGGACTTTTTCAATCACCTGTTCTTTGCTGTTGACTCCCCTTATCCGGATTTTTGTGGTTATAAAGATGGATTTTCTGTCTCTACCTTTGATGGCTTCTGCGATGTTCTTTTCTGCTGCTCCCCTTCCATACCCTTCGGCCGAGTCGATGTAGTTTACTCCCGCATCCAGGACGGCATTCATAACAGGTATCGGATAGACCCGTGCTGTCCCGATCCCGATATCGGACGCTTTGAACCCAGTCCGGCCTAAGGTCCGGTATTCCTTGATCCTGGGATATTTCGTCTCGCTTCCCTGTTCAGCATACAATGGTTTGCCTGAAATAATTGCACCTACACCCGCTACTCCAAGGGTCGAAACTTTAATAAAATCCCTTCTGTCCATACCCTTTCGTTTTTTCATCAATTTTGCTCCTTTAAATTCCTTGTATTTTATATTTTTGACGACATGCATCGATTGTGCTGTCTACTTTTAGACGGTCATTGCTGGGAAATTCTTCCACATTTATTTTTTATCTTCGACGTCGAGCGGGATCTTAACATTTCCATTCCAAATATATTTGGCCGTCTATTTGCCGTCGGACCAAACACAGAAATTTGCTTTTTAGGGTAGCTTTGATTTCTACTCATTTTCGTTCAATTTTCACCCTCTGAGCTACTGCATCAACAATAATACACAGAACAAACATATCCAGTCAATAAGAAATCCGCAGGAAACAGACGATAGAGTTTTTCTCTAGTTTGGCTGTCGAGTTTTTCTCTAGTTTGGCTGTTATAAATTATTGATAACAATTACGTAATCTGATATTTTTCCTTAAATATGAGCCTTAGAAGTCCCATTTGACCATAAAAATCATGTCTCTAAGATGATCCAGGCCTCATTGACACAGATAGTTTACTAAGAAGTGTTTTCTTAGAGCAATGGTTTTGGATATAAAAT